>JALEZJ010000120.1 GCA_022772985.1 Erysipelotrichaceae bacterium
TTATTTTATAAAATAATTTATGAATATTTTTCTACTATTAAATCTGTTCTCATTTTTTTCTTTTATTTGACTTTTTTATTATACTGATGAAAAAAAGTTTTACTATTAAGGTTCTTTATCAGATCGTGGGTGTAACACAAAAAATCAATAAAAAACCCTATTAATAAGTAAAACTTTGATCTTTATACAAGAAAAATTAAAATTCACAATTGTTTGGTGTTCTAGGATATGGAATTACATCTCGAATGTTATCAACTCCTGTTAAATAAATTAATAATCTTTCAAATCCTATTCCAAATCCTGAATGAACAACTGATCCATATTTTCTTAGATTGATATACCAATTTAATTCTTCTTGATTCATGTTTAATTCTTTCATTCTTTGAACTAGCTTTTCATAATCTTCTTCTCTTTGAGAACCACCTATTAATTCTCCTACACCAGGAACTTCTAAATCAACTGCTCTGACAGTTTCTCCATCTTCATTTTGTTTCATATAGAAGGCTTTTATATCTTTTGGCCAATCTTTTATAAATACTGGGCAGTTAAAATACTCGGTTATATATTTTTCATGTTCTTTTGCTATGTCTTCTCCATACTCTGGGAGAAAATCCCATTTTATATCTGCTTTTTTTAGAATATCAATTACTTCTTTATGGGTAATTCTTACAAAGTTACTATTTACTAGTTTTTCTAATTTTTCTTTTAGTCCTTTTTCAACAAACTTATTTAAAAATTCAATTTCATCTGGGCATTTGTCTAATACGTATTTTACAATAAATTTTAAGCATTCTTCTTCAATATCCATGATTCCATCTAGATCACAGAAAGCTACTTCTGGCTCAATCATCCAAAATTCAGAGGCGTGAATTTTGGTGTTAGAGTTTTCTGCTCTAAAGGTTGGACCAAAGGTGTAACATTTACTGAAAGCAGTGGCAAATGTTTCGGCTTCTAGTTGTCCAGATACCGTTAATCCAGTTACTTTTCCAAAAAAATCATCACTGTCTTTTGCTTTGGTATTGTTCCTATCTAAGGTAGTTACTCGAAACATTTCTCCTGCTCCTTCACAATCATTGGCTGTAATGATTGGAGCATGGAAATAAACATAATTATTTTCTTGAAAGTAAGTATGAATTGCCATAGAAGCAACGCTTCTAATTCTAAATATTGCTTGAAATAATGCTGTTCTTGGTCTTAAATAAGCTACTTCTCTTAAAAATTCTTTGGTATGACGTTTTGGTTGTATTGGGTAAGTTTCATCACTTTTTCCTAGTAGTGTTATCTTGTTAGCTTTTAATTCAAAAGCTTGTTTGCCACTACTTTCTACTATCAATCCTTCTACTTGAATACTAGATCCAACTAATAATTTTCTGATATCGTTAAAATTAGATAATTTATCATCATATACTATTTGAATGGTTTTGAAACAAGTTCCATCGTACAAATCAATAAAACCAAAATGGGCTTGCTTACGGTTATTTCTTATCCATCCATTTACTTCTACTTCTTTATTGATATAATTTTTTTCATATAATTCTTTTATTTCCATTTTTTCACATCTTTAATTTTATTATACACCAAAAAAGAAAAAAATAATAAGTATTTTACCTATTATCTCATTTTCTTTACTATTAAGCTAACATATCTTTTTACATCTTTTATTAATTTTGCGTACAAATTAGGATAATGTCTAATCTCATTAATAATCTCAATATCATCCTTAGAAACGGCTCCAATATACTCACTACCATCTTCACTAACTACAGGTACTTCTCTTCCTAATAAGTAATCAGTAGTAGTTTCAAAAATATCAGCAAGTATGCAGAAAGTCTCTAAGCTGGGGGTTCTTGTTCCGTTTTCGTATCCACAAATTGATACTTTGGTTACTCCTATCATATCACCTAGCTCTTGTTGACTCATACCCTTTTCTAATCTCATATCTTTAATTCTTTTTCCAATTAACATCTTTTTCCCTCACTTACTTCATTAGTAATAATTACCATTTCGTTAATGTTGAATTTAATTAATTTTTAAGGCCTTTTTAATTAAATTAAACTGACAAGTAATAGTATGCCATACTTTGTCTTTTTTTGCAATAGTTTTTGATACTTTTTTAGAAAAATAATGAAAAGAGATAACTACAGTTATCCCTATTTTAGAAGAAGCAAGAACCTAAGATAATAGCAAGCAAAATATATAATACAATGATAATTAGGAATCCATTTCCTACTCCTCCACAACAGTTATTATTATTGCAGTTATTTACAGACATGATTTCACCTCCTTATGTTAAATCCATGCCCCTAATATGATGATAAGTAAGATAAATAATACTAAAACAATAGCTGCTGATGATCCATATCCACTCATTAGTCTCCCCCCTTTTCTTCTTTCATGACTATTTTATGGAAAATTAATAAAAAGGTGATTGCAATACCCCAAAAGAAAAAGAGATTTAGATTTGATCTCTTTTATTTCCTTTTCTTTGAATAATTTTATATAGAAAATAGCCAATTATGAATAATACAATTGATATGGTAAAGATATTTAAATAGTCACCATTTTCTATTTTTTCTCGGATGGTTAAATCTTCTGTTGTAGTGTCTAATTTTAAATAGATATTTTTTTCATAAGCATTTTCTTTGTTAATAATCCAAGTATAACTATGCTTTTCTTCTTCATCGGCATTACTTTTTATTAGTTTATATTTTGAGTTAATGGTAATTTTTACTTCTTCTAAATTTTCATAAATTTCATATAGTAAAAATTCTTTACTTGTAGATAATACTAGTTCATCTTTTAACTGAGTAACAGAAATAAATTCATAAGCTTTATTTACAAAAGAACTATTTATATAGTCATCTTTATTGAATTGATAATTAAACTGAATTGTGGTGTTGCTCTTTTTTTGATTGTAATATTTAATATCTTTTTGTTTTTTTTCTAAGGTTTCAAAATCATCTACTTCTTTATTAATTGGTATAAATAAGTTAAATTCTTTAAATTTTTCTTCATCCTCAGTTGTGGTAGGTATTAATTTTATATTTTCTTCTATATTTAAATTTTTATCTAAATCTATTTTGTATTCTACGTTGCAGCCACTTAATAGTAATATTAGAAATATTATACTAATATGTTTTAATTTCATTTTATATCTACCTTTCTTTATCTACTACTTTGGCAATTTTTACTATAGTAACTAGACATATCTATATAATTATAACCACTAGCTTCTCCATACTTATTAAATATTAGTCCATTAGAACCTCCACTTTCTTCAGCAACTATTACGGTTCCATCTCCATTATTTTTGATAACTAATCTAACATGACTTCCTGAATTCAACATAAGATCTCCAGGTTTGGCATCTTCTACTGATATTGTTTTTCCTAGTGATAATTCACCAGTGGATGATGCTCCAAATTTAGGATTACATGCTGTTCTAATTGCCCATGATACAAAACCGGAACAATCCATTCCAAAATAAATTCTTGATGCATAGTGTCCATCTGATCCAAAAGCAGTACTACCCCAATTGGCGTTTACTCCTACAAAGGAAGAATTGTTATCTCCGTATCCACCATGGCCACCACCCCAATAATATTGAAGATAGTATCCTAATTGTTCTAGTCCATAAGTTAATGATTGTCCAGCTGCGGCTACTCCGGCTCCGGTTCCATATTGAGCTTTATCTACTTCTTGATTAATATATGTATTTAAATTAGATATTTCTGATAAATTTAGTTGGCGATTTAAAACGTTTAGTCCTTCATGCTTTAAAGTATAACTACTCAATGAATTGAATGTACCACCTGTACATGGACCTTCATCATATTCTAGTCCAAAAATTTGTTTTCTAGCTGCTGCCATATTTTTTTTGACTTGCCATGTAGCATAAGCTTTTTGATCTTCATCTGTCGTTGGAGTACAACCTGATGTATCTCCGTTCATTACGCAAGATGGTGCACCTGCTGCACAGGCTGTTTTTACTCTAGCTGGCATATTATCTGGATAAATGTATGGTGCATAATAGCAACCACCATCCCCATCAGGATCATTAGTATCTAAAGTGTACCAGTATTTACCAATATAAGCATATTTGCTCATCATTGATGCTAGAGAGTCATATTTAGATACTACATTGACAAAATAGGTATAGCCTTCTTCAAAACTACTCCAGCTGTAACATCCAGCACCTTGACTTTCGTTGGTACATCCTAGTCCCCAATAGTTGTTAGTTCCTGTTGTCTTTCCATGGCCTTCTACATATGCTCTTATTACTACTAATTCTGGATTTACCTTTTTAGATACTGCGTAATCATAAATATCATCTGCATTATCTGCAAATGGTTTAAATCCTGAATTGCTATTTGCTAGTTCTTGTACTTTATTTTTATATTCACTCTTTGATAATGATGTTTGTGAGATGGTAAATCCACATTCCCCGGATCCCCCTTTTTTACAAACACTAGATGCAGTATAGGAACTATAATCTGACAGTTTTAAAGAGTCTGCTAAATTTTTGTAATAAGATACTGAACTATCTACACTGCTATAGGCAGCACTTGGTAAAGTATTTCCTAAAATATCTGTTGATGATAAACTTTGACCTTTGGTGTATCCAAAATAAACATCTTTTGGTGTAGCTGGTATGCTTGTCCATACATCTCCATATCTTTTTACGATAGATTCAGAAGCTTGATATATAATATTACTTGGTAAAGTGTATTCACCAGATAATACTGTTTGGGCTATATATAAAAGTTCTCCTCTCGATCCTTCTGGTACATATTCTTCAAATGGTGTATCTTTATAGCTTGAAAATAAGTGATATTGACTATCTGTTAAACTATAAATTTTCTCATAAGAAGTACCACCAGCATTATTGATAATGACTGCTGCTGTTGTTAATTTTGTAAATGTATCTGTGCCATTTACTTCTAGATAAAGCATTTTGGCTAGTAATTTAGCAGCATCATCTTGACATACAATAGTATATCCTGCTTGAGCGGTCTTATTATCTTTTTCTACTGGTTCAAATAATCCTAAAAGCCATAAAACTACTGTAAATAAAACCACAACAATTAAAAATGTGGTAATGCCAAATATGGATGCAGGCAAGAATATTTTTCTTAGTTTACTAATTCCATTTTCATCCATTTACATCACCACCATTATCTTTTATTTTGATTTGATATCCTAAAAAAATACTTCATTATCTATTTTACTTTTATTTATCTATTTTCTAAGTAATTATTTTTTATATATCATTTTTTATGTTAGAATCCGCCACCTGATCCAAATGATTCTAATTCTTCTTCACTTACAACAACATTAATTTGCATTCTTCTACTTCCACATACAAATAATGCATCTCCTTGATTATATCTTTTGATGCTTTCTCTTTCATTATCATTTAAATCTACTAACATAGATAAATCATCTACTGATTGTTTCTTTAATCCCATAATTAGGTAATAAGAAGCATTATCAAAAATTGCTTTACCATGTACAATCACATCTTTTCCAACAAAATCACTTGGCTGTTGGGTGATAATAATAGTCCCTGTATTATATTTACGAGCTCTTCTTTGTACTTGGGCTAAGAATTCAGCACCTAAAGTATTTTGAGCCCCAAGTAGTACATGAGCTTCATCTACTGATAAAACGGTATTTACATTAGGATTTAAGCAAAGTCCCCATGCATATTTTAATACATTAAATAATAAAGCATTTCTAATATTTACATCACTATTCATTAATTCTTTTATATTAAATACTAAGAAATCTCCATTCGCATCAATACTTGTATGTCCATTGAAATAATACTTTAACTCTCTCGTAAATGGTCTAATTTTAATTTCTAATCTTTCCATGATATCTCTTTCACGAGTTTTTTCGGTCATTGATCTTAATCTACCTACTATTGTTGCATATACATCATCAAATATTGGAAAATCTTTAGAAGTAAATTTACTAAAATCGCTATTAAAGTTAATTCCAAATCTAGCATAAGTATCCTGTACTACTTCACTAAACATATTTAAAACATCTTCTTCAATATCAGGTGAGTAATATTTCATAAATGCTTTTAAATTTTGTAAAGTGGTATTTAATACTGTATATCCTAAACCATTTTTGATATCTTCTTCATCCGCATCAAAAATTACATCTAATGGATTAATTAAACCATAGGCTCCGCCTTTTCCTAAGTCAATTACTTCTCCACCATACATATTCGTCATTTCACTAATTTCACCTTCTGGATCAATTGCAACAATTTGATAACCATTACGAATATGACTTCTAAGCATTAATTTTGCAGCTGTACTTTTACCGGATCCAGAAGTTCCTAAAATAATCATATTGGCATTATTTCGATTGTTCTCTTTTCTAACTTGATATAGAAATTGATTAAATAATACAACTCCACCAGAGAAATCGACTCCAAGCAAGGTTGATAATCCATCATCTTTAATACTATCAAAAATAAATGGATACATTGCAGCCATTGTAGAAGCTGGCATTGGAGTTCCTATTCTTTGTTCAATTTCTTGACTTTCAAAAATTGGTAGCATAGATTTTAGGACTCTTTCTTGTTCAAAACGAAGTGGGATGGCTCTCATTTCCATAGCATCTAAATAGTTCTTTAAAGCTAATTTTTTACTATCTAATTGATCTTTTGTATCTGCAGTAACCATCAAGTGCATTTGAAAATCAAATGTTTTTGTTTGACTAGCAGTAAATTGTTGGATGTAATACTCTAAACTTTCTACGTCTTGTCTAATTCTTTCTTGAATGGTTACATCACGCTCTTGTTGGTATTTTGTTTTTAGATCAGCAATTTCTTTATTTAACATTTTTGATAATACAGAAAATGGAAGAGGCATATGTTTTATAATTAATTTTACTCCCGACATATTCGTTAAATTAGCTAAATAACCATGAGCAATATATCTTGGATAAGATATTACTGTCAGAATTGTTGCATATTTGTCACTGATACTAAAATCAGCTGGGCGAAATTCTATTCCTTTGGGAGCTATTTCACTTTTAAACTTCATTGTGACACCACCGTTCCAAAATCTGTCTTCATTCCCCCGTTTAAGAAATTATCTAAGATTGTTCTTAAATCCTCATTTGACGTTTGAGCACTATCTAGACCACAATTTGCAAGTCCTGTAATAATTGTTCTTAATCTTTTTTGAATCATTTCTAGATTTTTTTCTTTAAATAGAATGTAATATTCTGTGTCTGTTACATTATTATCCATAAATGAATTTGCTTTTAAAATGTCTTGATTAATCATTTTTCTAATAATTGGACTTGAGGTTTGTGTATACAATAATTGTAATCTAGCTAAATATCCACTAATATCTACAGGTCTATCAGCACTAATTAGCCAAAAATCGAAGTCAATCGTATTATAAAAGTTTTTTAATCCAATAATAACATTATCTTGAGTTGCTTGATCTAGGATAAAAATATTTCTTGGTCTAATTTTTACCCCTGTTACTCTCATTTTATTATCTAAGATAATCATACCATTTTCGATTGCTTTTACTGGAATCCAGTCTTCTGTATATTTACTACTTTGACTTGCGTTCTTCATCTTTGAATTGTTCATAGAAACACCACCCTTTCCATACATATCTTCTTCTTTCTGTATAAAACCTATATACACTACATAATGCACAGAGTACATTATGATAATTTGGTATTGGTAACACCAATAGACCACATATTCCACCTGGTAATAATGCTAGTGTAACTGCTAACATATTAGTAGATGGAACAATTGCTAATGCTAGTAAGGATACCCCTACTCCAGAACAGAATAGTATTAGATCAAAAGGTCTAAAGATATTAAATATTAAAGTTCCCTTCTTAGCATTAGCAGGTACTAAGTAACCATTCATTTCGTATCACACTCCTTTTATATTAAGTAACTATTTCGAATCATTTGCTCTTGCACTTTTTCCGGCCTGCGCATTGCGGCCTAGAGCAGTTGTATTAGTTGCTACTTGAGCCTTTGCTTTAGAATTTGCTGAGTCAAAAGTATCATAATCAGTAACAACGGACCCAGCAAATCCATTATAACTATTATTATTGTTAATCACACCTTGTGCCATTTCCATATTTTGATTTACAACTGGATCTGAGCTTGTATTTATGAATTCTTTTATAGCTATATCCATTGCTCTATTATAAGCTTTTTGATGTTTCGCTATTTCTGATTGAATTGCTTTCATATCTGTATTATAAGTAGCTGATGACTTGTCTAAATTTCCAGCTTGTGCTTTTAATATTTCCATTCTCTGTTCAGCTTGTAAAGCGGCATTTGCTGCCATTTGACCAGTATTGCTTCCTTTATATTTTCCTTCTTTAATTTTACCTTCAGCACGTTTTTTTGCAGCATCAAAGTATCCTGCTAATTGGTTATACGCTGCATTTTCTTTTTCTAAACGTTCTTTTTCATCATTATATCTATCACTTGCTGTTCTCATACCTAAAGTTTTTTGGACAGATGCAATGTTGCTTCCTAACCAACTACCACCATTTGCTCTAATATTTGCCATACGTTTATTGTAATCAGATTGATTCTTTCTAGCGGTTCCAATAGTGTTACCAATTCCTTTTGCACCAAAGCCAGCACGTGCTCCTCGAAATATTCCACCAATAGCACCTATTCCTCTGCCACCTAAAAATCCGACTGCTGCTCCTGTTGCTGCTCCAGTTACCATTCCTATTCCTTTTTGTAATCCAACGATATCTTTCATACTTGCTCCAAATCCTAATTTAGAAGCACTAGAAGGCAATAATTCTTTCAATAAATCTGGAGCTTTTTTTGCAAAGGTAAGTAATGATAAAATTATTACTACTAGAAAAAATGTTTTTGTATATGTATCTGTAGGATTTCCAACGCTTTGCCAAAAAACAAATCCTTCTTCTGCATTAACCGCAAAAATAGTTGCTATTAAAAATATAACAAAATTTATTATTGCCATTCTTATGAAAACGTCAATATAGGTTGAAACATATATTTTTCCCCATTTGTTGAACATTGTATCTTTTTTTGGAGATAAATATGATACGATTGCCATCGGGGAAATGATCTCTAAAAATGTTAATTGTATCATTCTCACTCCAACTTTTAAACAATACATAAATAATAAATATACTACTACTATTCCTGCTAGAGGACATAATGCCCAGTTATAATTTACTACAAATATTTCTTGTGTTTGTGTTCCCAAACTACTATTTGTATCAATATCTACTTCTATACTTTCATTTAAGCAATTACGTCCTAAATCAAATCTTCCTTGATTAATAATTTGATTTCTAAAAGCAGTAACCATGCTTCTACAGGTATTTATTGTAGTTTTATTCCCGCCAACATCTGCCTCTGAAAAATCTTCTAATTGATAAAATGCATTCATTAATTCTTCACTTAATATACTTCCAAAATTTTTTAAATTATCATCACTAATTTTATAAGGGAGCAATAAATTAGAAATAATATGATCTTTAATGACAATACTTTGAACATGATATAATGTATCAAATACGAAATTTGATACTCCTAACATTACAATCACTATTAACGTTTTTTTTACAATTGCAATTGCTCCTTTTTCCTTATCTTCTATTACATTTGGATCAATCAACATTTTTATAAATGAAAATATTACATTAAAAAACATTACCAACCCTAATATTAATCCTATTCTTGTGGATACTTCGCTTATAAGGGGACTATCTAATATTCTTGCTGTACATAATGATTCAAACAAGTTATATAAATTAATTATTAATTTATATATTATAGTTGATATAGAAAAGGATAAAGTTCTTATTCCTTGTTCCATAGCTCCCATCACGCCGTCAGCTACTCCACTAAGCCATTCTGATGGATTCCATAAAAAACTCATTTTTTTCCTCCTTTTCTATAATAATCCGCATAAATCTGCATCAATATTTCCCCAAATTCCATTTGCAATAGTTAAAATAAATTTTAAAAGACTTGGTATTAAAAAGATTACTACACCTATAATTAATCTTTTTATAAATTTCTGTTGGGCTTTTTTCATTTTATCTTCACTACTAGAAAATACTGCTTGAACAAAGTCTACAATTCCTAGTCCAATAAGTATTATTGGAATAGCAATTTTCACTAGTGTTATTCCTGATTTAATCATTTTTATTAATTCGTCATTTTCTCCAAATAGTTGCTCGCAACTAAGAATATTAATTTTTTCAAATGTTAATGGAATTTGTACTTCTTGTGATTGTTCTTCTCCTGTTACTAGATTTCTTCCTTTTACTCCGTCTTCAACTTGACCATATTGTACATAATTTTTTTTGGCATCAATTCTTACACTTGTTGTTATTTGATATGTTATTTCTGTAACTTTTATTTCTGTATTTGCTACTTCATTTCTGTACACATATATTGCAGAAGGACAATACCCTGCATAATTTCCTTTTACAGTATCAATATTCAATGAATCGACATCTTGAAGAAGTGTAGCAAATCCAAATTGTCCAAGTTCTTTTCGTGGTTCATCTTGTAGCACGTTAAAATCACCATTTTCTTTTATATTTATTTGCACGATGTGGCATCCTGCTGGTGTATCACTTTCATACAGACATGCTGCTGCATATGTTTGTTCATCAAATTTTTCGATCCACTTAGTTGTATTATCAATATTAATACATTTTTCCCCTTCATATTTTCCAAGTGTAGTTTCATTACTATATAAATTTGGTCTTTTTACTTCAAGCCAGCTGCTACTTAAATTTCTTTTTCCTTGATCTTTTTCACCATAAAAAATTGGTATCCCATTATTTCTTTCCTCAGATTGTGGACACTCTTTTAAATGTCCTTCACTATCTTTTTTTAAATTTTTGTCATTAAAATTTGCTTGACTTGCAGCTGTTTCTGATTGATACCATCTTGTATCTTCTAGATCACTTGACATTGAATTTTTATAAATTTCTATGGTCCCATCAGAATATTGTATCATTATCATGTGATCTGCTGGATTAGTAGTAAGAATAGTCCTTTGAGTCCATGGGGTTTTGTATAAACATGTTAATTCTTGGGCTGCACTAACATTATTCATAAAACAGAATGAACTTATTATTACTATTAATACTAGTATATATTTCTTTTTTTTCATTAATACCAAACGCCTTTCATCATTAAATATATTTATTATGTTTAAATTATATCATAGAACTAAAAAAAAGGAAATAAATTTCTTTTATTTCCGATTATCTTCTTCTTTGAGTATAATTATCCTGTACTTCATTATTTGTAGGATCAATTTTTATTAAATTATTTATTAATACATCATAAACAGTTGGGCTACAATTATCAATTTGAGACTTTGTTTCTGGATCTTTTAAGTTATTTATAATTCTTTTATATTTATCTTCTGTTATTTTTCCTGTAGTGAACAATACTTGGGCATCATTTATTAATCGTTCTGAATTGCTCATATTTGTTGCCATTGATGGATTAGTTGTTTGAGTAGCTTGATTAGATGCTCTTATTCCTGCTGCAATGTTAGCAGCCATATTATTATTACTATCTCCAATAGAGATGAATGCATTTCCTTCTGCTGCAGTTTTTATTCTATACTGGTCTTCGATCATTTTAGCAATATTATTAGTAGGAATATTTTGACTAATTAAATATGGAACAAGACTTTTCATTTGTTTTAGCCATGCTTCTGCTTTCGCATTTTCTATTATTCCAATTCTTTTTGCTTCTGCATTTGCTTTTATTGAAATAATTTCAGCTTCTGCTGTTGCTTTTTCTTTTTCCGCTTGTAATTTTACTGCTTGCGCTTTTCTTCTTTGTTCTTCTTCAGCTGCATCATTATATAACTTTTTTAAGCGTTCTGGTAATTTTACTTTTTCAAATATTACTTTGCTTACTCTTATACCACATTCTTGTTCAAAAGTATCTAGCGCATGATTCATATCAAAAGCATTTAACTGACATTCTTCTGCTACTAATTCATCAAAATTTTTACGGGCAACATACATTCTTAATAATCTTTTTATGATAGAATCCAATTGTGGTAATTGACTTGATCCTTTCTTCTTATATTTAGCTGGATCTGTTATTTGCATTATAATTGTTAGATTGATAGAAATTTCTATTTTATCATTACTTAAACATTCTACATCTGTATATTGATGTTTTCCATCTAAGATTGGAGCTGGTACTAAAATCGTCTTTACAAAAATAGGGGCTATAGCTTTTAATCCAAATCCATCTAAAAAGCTAACCTTTTGCGTAATTCTATTAACCTTCACTAATCTAAAATTTTCTGGAACTGTTCTCCAAAATTTAAGTTTGCATGTTTTGTAATTTGATAAGTCTTCTATTGAAACATTATCATCTAAATCCTCTGGAATAAATATTTTATCCATTGCACTTAAATTATCTCTTGTAAATGGTGTTGTTGTATTATTTATATTATTATTTGCCATAATATACTTCCCCTTTCAAAGTTAAGTATATTGTATCTGTTTTTCTTATATTTGTCAAGGATATCGTTACTTGTTAGTTATTTACAAGAATAGAAAAAATTCTCTAGTTTTTTAAGAGAATTTTTTATTTATTATTAATCTTTTTTATCTATAGTATTTAGATTTTTTATATCAGATGTTAAGATAATATTAGTACCTTGATAATCTATGGTATCTTTACTAATATATACTGTATAATATTCATTTTCTATTTTAGCATTATTTTCTGTTGTTGTAATTGTTTTAAAGGTATCTGTTTTTCTGTCATAGTAAGATATATATTTATTATATTTTGCTATGACATAAGAGAATGGAGTTAATTGTATTTGTTCCTCATTAATTGTTAAGGTTACTGGTTCTATAAAGAAGTACAAGTCAGATCCATCATATAGAAAATAATGATTTAATTTTTTATGATAACGGTTGGTTGTTAAATTATAGATTCCATCTTGATAAGTAATATAGGAATAACCTGTTGTTAGATATTCTGCACAGCTTAAAGTTGGCATTACTACACTCATATCTTTTGGTAATATCACGATATTTTTCTTTTGATAATAGATTGGAGTAGAATCTAGATTTACTTTTATTTCTTGTGGTTTAAAATCTATTATTACGCCTTTTTTATTTTTACTGATAGTAGCTGTATATTCATATTTTTTATCATAGAAGTATTGATATACTTTCTCTTCTGTATCAATATGATAATTATTACTGATGGATACTTTATAATATATTAAAAAAGCTATGAAGAGAACTATCATTAAAGTTATTGGAATAATTAATTTATAATTTTCTTTTAAAAATTTTTTTATATTATCTACTTTTTCTTTCATAGCTTCCTCCTAATATTTGAATTTATAATTGATAGCAGGATTAATTGTATAAGTATTAAAACTTAATGAAACTAATCTTATATTTAAAACATCATTATTCGCTTTGGATAAATTTAATCCTGTTAAATCTATATAACAATCTTCTCCACTGATTTCATTGACACTACCTTTTGCAGAAATACTGCTATTTATGTTGGTATATTGATCATTTAGATATAGACTTACTGTACCACCTGTTATGGTATAATATTGATCTAATGTTATTTTATAATATAACTTATTATTTATTATTTTGGTGGCAGTTAATATCATTTTTGGTATTTCTGTATATAACCCTACTTCATCAAAAGTATATTCTTTTAAATTTTTATTTTCATCATAATAGCTATATTTAAAAATTAAGTTATAAAATACATTTGGTGTTAAATCACTTATTGTTATATTAGTATCTGTTTTTGATAAATATACAATATTTGTTTGCGAAGTAATGGTGTTTTGAACTTCTACATAAACACTTTTATATTCATTATTTGGATCATATACTACATAATCAATAGAAATAGAATTTATATTAGATGTCACTCTAATTACGGAAGTACTTTTAGTAGCATTAATAATTTCTTGTACTGTTTGATCGGATATTCCGCTATTATAGTTATTATTTAGGGTAGAATTATTTCCAGAAGTGGTTCCATTATTATTGATTCCACTGTTTATTCCATTTACGGAACTTCCATTTCCTGTGCCAGTTCCATCAATACCCATTCCTGGATTTTCTCCTGTTTCTCCGTTACCAGATCCAGTTCCTGATCCACCACCTGAACCTGTTCCACTTCCTTCTCCATTTCCTGTGCCATTTGCATTTTCTTCATTTTCTTGATCACTTTTATTTGCATTCAAGTTATACGTTTCTTCATCATATTCATTGGTACTACCTATTATTTTCTTTAAATCAATATCTTCTCCTCCAAAATTTAATTTTTCATTGGCTATATCAAAAGTATAAGAGGAAGTTCTTAAAATAGTAGGAGTAATTGTTTTATAACTAGTTTTATCATTTAAAAGGGTAGCATTACCTAATTTATCTAAGTTTATTATTAAATAGTTACTAGTTACAAAAGAAGAATCTTTGGATTCTATTGTTCTATCGATAATTAAGTATTTTCTATCTTCTAGTTTATAAAATTTAGAATTTACAGAACTTTTTATTTTATTTTCTCCCTTGATTACCTCTACTTTCCCATCATTGTTTACTTCATAGAATTTTCCATATAAGGTAATATCTCCAGTATTAGAACTATAAACAATAGAATGTGTTCCTAAATCATAATCTTTATCATTATATTTTAAGTAATAATCTCCACCCCATTTAATCTTAATAATTCCTACTTGATTCGTAGTTATCATATTTTGATCTTTATCAAAAAGAATAGATCCTGGTGTGATAGTATAAGCAGTTCTATCTATTTCGATTGATTTTTTTAAGAATAAAGAAAATATAATAATAATTAGAGCAAATAATACTAAAATTACTATCATTGTTTTCTTTGTTTTATTATTATATTTTCTCATTTTATCTTCCTCCTCATAAGTTCAAGATTGTTGTGTGGGTAGTGTTACCTGTTTCTTGATCGGTTAATATTTGATCATTGCCATAATAATATTGGGTTGTAATAATATAAGTATTTCCTGTTTTAAAGGTAAAACTAGTATTACTTGAATATTTACTATTAGAAGTATCAATTATTAATTTTGGTGTTTTATCTGATGTAATTGTAAATATGCTTGGTGTATCTGAATCTACTTTATAAGTTCCTGTTGTTTTACTACTACCACCTTTCAATGAAATGGTATAATCTACTCTAGTGATATTATCACTTAAATTTGATGATCCATTATAGGTTAGAGTTACTGTTTTTGCTGAGGATTGTCCTGCCGTAATGGTACCTAATGTAATACCAGCATCGATTGGTGTATAGGTGAAATCAGTAAATGGTGTAGTCGTTGTTTTTTGTTTTTCTGTAAATCCAACATTATTTCGATAAGTTTCATATGACAATTCTACATAATATAATGTATTGGAACTTAATCCTGTAAATTTGATTTTATTATTGATTTCATTTGCATCAACATTTGTTTTTTTAGCAATTTCAGTTCCTTTTTCATCTGTTAATTTGATAGTATAAGTACCATACTTTATTACTTTATATGTATCAGTAATTGTTGGAGTAAATGATATATAATATCCTTCATTATCATTATGTCCTGCTGATAAGCTATTTCCTAAAGAAAATTCTGCTTCTTCTAGAGTTGGAACAATAATATCATAAGTAAATCCACCTGTTGTTATTCTTCCTGTTGTTGTTAGACTTTCATTCTCATAAAGAACTATCTTTTTTGATTCATCATATGCATTATTTGTATAAGGAATTGCATAAACGACTAATTTGTAATAATTTCCACCAAATACAAAATTATTACCCGAAAATTTGTAAATCTCATTTGTATTATTAATTGTGGTAACTTCGCTACTAGGTACTGATATATAACAATTGTCTACATAACCTGTACTGCTTGTTCCATTCTTATTGATGTCACAAGATGTAGCTGGTGTTCCATCAAAATTTACTGGTTTAAAGTTTGGTACAGTTATTTCTTCTCCTGTTTCTGGATCTGTTTTAGTAGTTGTGCCATCTGGCTCATATAATTCAAAACGAAGTTTATAATTTTCCGTATTTTTTAATCCTAATTTCCAAGATAATTCTTTTTCTGAAGATTCTCCATTATATCTTTTAGGTTCTATTGCAAATCGAATACTACTTAATATACCAGATGCATCTAATGTTGTAGAATCATATACTTTGGTAATATAAGATGTTGTACTAGAACTATCATATAATTGTGTATATGTTCCATCTATATAAGCAAATACCTTGAAATAATATGTTGTTGCTGGATCTAGATTTTTATACTCTACTTGATCAATTGTAGCAGAATATCCTGTTTCATCATTTCCAGTAATGGTAATATTGCTAGTTATCGTATCTAATTTATTCGTACATTCTTCCTCTTTATAGATTTCTATATAAACTTTATTATGTGATACTCCATCTTTTATAAATTGTTTTGTTCCATAAATGCCATTTGGAGTAATATTTATCTTAATACTATTAATGGTATTTTTATTATTAGTGGTTACTTTGATGGTTGGTACAATCGTATTAAATTTATAAGTATTATTATCTGTTTTTAAATTGGCTTCCTTTAATACTCTAGCATTATATCCTAAATAATCTTTTTTCCCATAATTTAGTAGAATTCCAGCATTTGTAAATGAAATATTAAATTTAATTCCATTATTATCTGTTGGTGTTTCTATATAATTTGCTCCTAATAATGGATTATATTTATTTGTATCTTGAAGCTTATTATAAATATATATAGTTTCATCTGTCTTGCTATATGGCTCTTTTAAGAAATAGATTCCCATATTCTCTGTATCCTCACTTAATGTTGATGTTGTATTTGCTCCATTATGAATATTTAAAATTTTATTGGTTTCTCTATTTTTTAAAATTAATCCATTGTCAAATTTTTGATCTAATCCTACTAAACCACTATCATAGTAGCTATAAACATTGATAATCATTTCATATCCCATAAATTTACTAATATTAGCATAATCAATTGCAATATATTTATACTCTTCTGTAATTTCACTTCCTTCGTCATCATGCGTTCCGATATTTATTAATGAGGTACTTAATTTTGATGCTAAAAAATATCTAGTATAATCTGTTATATTATTTTTTTCTTTTGCACTGATTACTACTTTAAAAGCTACTGCCCTATTTGTTATTTCATTATTTTCTAGTCTCAATTTTAAGACATTATCATGATCATTTACAATCGTATAGGAAACTTCATTATTATAATTATATTCTGTTTCAAAATCATATGTTGAAATAGAAATATAATCTATATCGTTATTGGTATTTTTTTTAGCATAATATAATGAATAAGTACTATTATTTGTTATTGGTATTGTTACATCATGATATTCTCCATCAGGATTTAGACTTTCATTGATGCTTTGATAAGTAGTATCTTCCCCTAAAGTATAGTAAAAATTCCTGTTGGCTAAAGCACCATCAATATCTTTAAAACTATATCGATATGTAATGCCATTTGAATTACTAGTTGAGATATATTGTGTATAAATTGGTGTTTGCCGTTCAATAGGAAGTGTTTTGTATAGTTTATCATTTGTATAAGTTGGATTTGAGCCATCTTCTGTAATAAAACTTAAGTGATATCCTATTTTATATTTATATCCTCTTGTAAAAGTAGTTTTTCCGTCATCTAGTTCACTAGAATCTAGATATACTGTTTGGTTTTTTGGTTGGTATTTATTTCCCATATCTATACTAATTGTTTTTATTTCTTTCTTAGTAGTTTCATTATAGATTGTGTAGTTTACAATTACTTTTTCATAAGTGAATGCTGAATCGACAAAGATATCACTTAAGCTATTTTCTATGTTAATTCCAACTACTGTATCCTCATTTAAATCATCTAAATTTTTTACCGTCTTTGCTAAAGAAGTATATTCATCTTCTGTTAAATTTTCTTTTGTAATTGGCGTTACTGTTATATAGGTATCTTTTGGATTCGTCTCTATTCTAGTATCTAGATAATAAGATGCTGTTAGGTTAAATGTATAAACATTATCTTCTACTGTTATTTTATTTTTTCCAGTAGAATCATAGACATCTTCTACTTCTACTGTATAAGATCCATTTAGTGTTCCTGTTGAGTTGTTTGTAATCTTGATTAATTTTTCTAAAGAATCAATTTTTCCTACTCTATTGTTTGTTACATCGGTAAACAAACTATTTTTTATTGTTATGTTACTAAATAAATCTTCTATTCCTGTTCTATCAGTAATTGTATAACTTCCAATTAATTTGTCTTTTGTATTATATCTACCACTATATAAATTTAAGGTAATGGTAGAAATTTCATCTTTGATAGTTGAATCTTGTGGGGCTGTTAATTTGGCGTCGAAAGTTACTACATTAGCTGAATTTTCTGTTCCATCCTTATTCTGACCACTAATATTATCCCCTATAATTTCTAGATGAAGATTTTCACTTTTGTCTGTTGTTACATAAAATGTATCGCCAATTTGAACATTTGTGTGCAATACATTATCATCATCATAATAATTTCCAAATACTTTTACTGCATAGGTAGTATTTGAAGCTAAATCTGATAAGGTTATATTAGAAGTTAATTTTTTGGAATCAAAGATAATAGTAGTATCATTTTCTGTAGTTTCTTCTTCTTTTAATTTATAATATCTTAATGTAAAATTATTGACTGCACTAGAACAACTTCTTCCATTGATTGGAACTGTACAATTGGCATCTATTAAACTTATTGTTCCTGTTATTTTATTCATTGTAGCACTTTCTAATTCAAAACTAATGTTAGGTTTACTTTTAATTAGAAAGTTGCCACTATAATCAGTAGATACTTCTCTTATCATATCATTATCATTATACTCTGCAACAATCTTGCATCGATAATCAACCCCTGTTTTTAATTCATCTATTTCATTTAAATTTAACACTAGGGCATCTGCATCATTTTTTGTAACAGAATACTGTACAACTGGGTCCATATTTTCTATAGTAATATCATCTGCTAAATAAATATTATAAGTATAAGAGATAATACTTTTATCTTTATCTTCTACATTATTTAATTTTACCGTAAATTTTACTTCTTCAGCATTTGCATCTACGCTTACTCCTGAAATTTTTGGTGTTTTCTTTAAGGTAGTATCAATTCTATTAATGGTATATACATTAGAATAAGCAGCATTATTAATCCAAACAGTGTCTATATTAATGGAATAGCTTGTATTTGATTTTAATCCTGAAAAAGTAACTGTATTATTTAAATCTTCTTTTGAGACTGTAAATTCATTTGGTTCAATTGTTTCATTGCTACCATTATTATCATAAATACTAATATGTGCCATAGTGACATCCGTATTTTCATCAAAAATAATATTATAAGAAAGACTATCTTCGGTTGCGTATACTTTTTCTAAAGTAATGCCTAAATCTTTTGTTTTAAAGGTTTTCTGAAAATATTGTTTCTCATTATCAGAACCTGTTTCTACAATGGTTAAGGCATAATCGGTAGATGGAGAAAGAGATTCTTTAACAATCTTAAAGGTTCCATTTACTAACTCAATATTTTTGGCATATTCTCTCGCACCCGTTGCTACATTTGTTAAATACGCTACTACTGTTCCTTTTGCGAATGAGGCATTATTTAATTGTAGGGATAGATCAATTGTTGTAGAAGTTACATTTGCTTCAATTAATTCAATTTGGGGACTGGCTGTAGTGTTATCTCCACCAGTTCCATTTCCACCGTTACCAGTACCTGTTCCGTCTCCTTCTTCGCCTATTCCTTCTCCTGTTCCTTCCCCAAAATTATCTCCATCTTCTCCTGATTCTCCTTCTCCAGAACCACTTCCTTCACCAGTACCTGTTCCACCACCAGTACCATTTTCTTTTTCTACATCTAAATCAATATTTTCATCTCCATTAATTGTGATTTGAGATAACAACATTTTGGCATCTCCATCGTAAAAGATTTTCCCATCTCCTAAACTGATGGTAATATTGTCTCCGACATAAACGTAAGAATCTTGAGCGGTTACTTGGTAACTTGCTTCTTGATTGTCAATTTTTACAATTCCTTCTTCAATAAATAGAATTTCAAAGTACTCTCCTGCTATTCTTTCTTCTACTTTAGGAACTTTTATAGAAATGTCTTTTCCAGCAATTAGATATTTTTTATCACTTATTCTACCAATGAAGGATTCTATATTTATTTTTTTATCATTACTAGTAACCGTATATTGATTATTATCCCGTACAATAGTATTTTCGGTTGTTATATTATAATAAGATACCATTGGTGAATTAATATCTGCTAGATTTACTAATGCTCCTTTTTGTAAAAAAGTGATATTTCCATTTAAATAGTGAACAAAACTAGCTGGATCAACAGATACTTTATTAGAATCATTATCTGAAAATGTGATTTGATTATCTACATTTTCTTTATACTTTGTATTTGCAGAAAAATAGTATTTTTGATTTGTCTTTGTGGTAGTTTCTAAAATATATCCATCACTTGCAAATACCGAAGATGTGTCCTTATAAAGAGATAATGCTCCTATAATTAATATTGCAAGTGTTGCAATACTAATTAAAATGATAAATAAAAATTTATTTTTTATAAATTTAAACATTGTTTCACCCACTATTCTATTTTATATGTTCATTATAACATTCCTCTTATTTAATGTCAATTTCCTAAGGAAGCGTTTTTAGAATAAAAATTAAAACAAAAGATTAAAAAAAGATTAAAACTTTTACATTTTAATCAATATCGATATTTTTATTTTACATTTTATTAAAGGAGCACTTTTCATATTTTATATTTATAAGAATTAACTATTTTTAGAAAAGTCTATATCAGTATTTTTTATCAAATGAATCACTTTTTGTTGTTCTTTTTCTTAATTGATATCTAACTTTATTCATCAGTTGATTGGTCACTTTCATTATTAGGATCTGTTACTGTAGTACTATTAGTGGCTATAGTATTTTTTTTCAATTCTACATAATCTCCTGAATCTAAATAAATAATACCTAATTGTCCATTTAATTTATCTTTAATTTTATCATATTTATTTAATTTATTTATTTTAGTTAAAGTAATATATACCAAATTACCATCATTCATATAAAGTAAAAATCTATCTTCATCTACTTCTACAGGACTATATTCGATTTGCGAAATTTGTCTTAAAATATTATTATTAATTTGCCCAAATTTATTCGCAAAATTTTTAAAAGTTTTATTTTCATCAATTGTATTGATCATGATAGGGATATCTGTTAAGTTATAGGTGTTTTCTAAAACTGTTCCATTTGATAGAATCATATTTCCATCTACAGTAAGAGCTACTGCTTGATACTCAGTTATGGTAAGTTCTATTATATTTCCTAATTTTTTAGAAATTTTTACTTCTTTAATATAATCATTTTTTTCTAATGTCTTTTTTAGTTGTGACTTTTTTGTAAGAAGAAAAGATGGATACTTATCTAGAGAAGATATTTCCATAATTTCATTATCGGATATTATTTTATTTCCTTTGATGTAGATATTTTTAATTGGCATTGTAATTGCATAATAAAATAATCCTACCATTAGCAATAATATCATTAGTAATATTATAATATTTTTTATTTTAAATATCCTTTTCTTCTTTTTCTTTTTGGTCACTTTCATCACCTAATCTACAATGATTTGTTCTAAAATTAAATCTATATTAAATTCTTTTTTTACTTCTTGTTTTACTTTTTCAATTAATTTGATAATATCTCTTCCGGTTGCATTTTTAGTATTTACAATAAAATTGGCGTGTTTTTCGGAAACTTCTGCTCCATTGATGTTATACCCTTTTAGGCCACATTTTTCAATTAGTTCTCCAGCATGCATATTAGGTGGATTTCTAAACACGGAACCTGCTGATGGCATATCTAATGGTTGAGTTTCAATTCTTTTTACCCTTCGTTTGCTTATTTTTTCTAAAATTTCTTCTTTATTTCCTTTTTCTAATTTTAATACTGCTGATACTATGATATAGTTTTTATTTTTCTTGAACATAGAACTTCTATATTCAAAGTCTAAATCTTGCTTCGTCATATTTACAAATTCAAAATTAGGATTGATTACTTCAACAGTTTCTACTATTTCTGATAGTGAACTGTTATAAGCTCCAGCATTCATCGCGATGGATGCTCCTATATGTCCTGGGATACCACAGGCAAATTCTAATCCTGTTAATCCTATACTACAAGATTCTAATGCTAATTTTTGAAGAGAATATCCAGCTTCTACTTCAATTGTATTATCTGTTATCGTTAATTTATTTAATTTCGTTAATAAGATAACAACTCCATTGTAGTAATTTTCTTTTAAAATAATATTACTCCCATTTCCTAATATAATATATTTTTCTTCTGTGGTACTTAAATATTGCAATAATTCTTTTAATTCTTCTTTGTTTTTGGGAAATATTAAATATTTACATTTAGAATCTATTCGATAGGTATTATATCTTTTTAAGCTTATATCTTCATAATACTCTAAATTATGCTTTTTAATAAAATTTTTTATCATTTAAAATCATTTCTTTCAATATGTTATAAATTCTTGTAGAGGAATCTTTAATTCCTAGGTTGCTTACATTCTTTTTGATTTCATTGTATTTTTTTTCATCTTCTAGGATATCATCTACCATTTTAATGAATCCTATTTTGGTTAAATCTTTTTCTTCTATCATTAAGGCTGCATTTTTATCTACTAAGTCTTTTGCATTTTTATATTGATGATTATTTGTTACATAAGGACTTGGAATAAAGATTGTTGGAATTCCTAAGGCCATGATCTCACTCATGGTTGAGGCTCCAGCACGAGATACCATTAAGTCTGTTGATTTCATAATAGAAGGTAAATTTTCAATAAATGGAACTACTTTTACATTATCAGGAAATCTTCTGTTTTTTAGTTTTTCATAGTAATTATTTCCTGTTACAAAGATCACTTCATAATTTTTATTTCTAAATCCATATACATATTCTACCATTTTTTCATTAATGCTTTTACTACCTAAACTTCCCATTACGATTAAAACTAATTTTTTATCATCAGATAATCCAAAATCACTTTTTTTCCTTTTTGGAGTCATAATTGCCTTTTCACTACATGGATTTCCGGTTAAAGAAACTTTTTCTTTTGGAAATTCAGATAAGGTAGATTCAAAACTTACTCCTATTTTATCTACATACTTGGTTAAATATTTATTGGATAGGCCTACTACTGAATTTTGTTCATGAATAAATGTTTTGTGTCCTAATTTTTTAGCTGCCCAAATGACAGGCGCTGTTACGTAACCACCAGCTCCTATTACAATATCTGGATTAAAGTCTTTGATTAGTTGTAAACATTTTTTTCTAGCTTTTAAGAATCTAGTTAAAGTTTTAAAATTTTCTAGTGTGAATTTTCTAGCAAAACCAGTTACTTCTATAGCTTCATATGGTATATTCATCGATGGAATCAGATCTTTTTCCATTCGATTATGGGTTCCTATATATAAAAACTCACTATTGGGTTCTTCTTTTTTTATTTTATTGATAATTGCTACTGCGGGATAGATGTGTCCCCCGGTTCCACCGGCGCTAATTACTACTCGCATTGATTCACCTCTTTTCGTCGTGTGTTATATTATATCATTATTTTTTTTTAAAGTTAAGTATCTCTACTACAATTATACATTTTTTTAGTCGAATTATGTCAAAATGAAAGGTGTGTTTCTATAGAAAAAAATTTTTATGAGTAAAATAGAAAATTAAGTATTTTATTTCACTATAAAATTTAAATATCTGTTAAGCTAAATTTGGATACTAAAAGAAGAATTGCTGCCATACTTAAGAATGGGCCAAACGGGATGATATTTTCTTTATTAGAAAATAAAATTAATATAGCAACTGGAAAAGCAATAAAGGTCGCTAAAAAAATGGTACAGATAGACATGGGAAATCCTAACACTAACCCGAATAGAAACATTAGTTTGATATCTCCACCACCTAAAGATTCTTTTTTAAATGCTTTATCTCCTAAGATTTTGAGAGCATACATTGCTATAAATGCTCCTATTCCAGCATAAATGTGATAGGCAGCTTCTTCTAGACTAACGCCAAAAATATAGATTAAAATAATGATTAGACTAGATGCTATTAACACTTCATCTAGAATGATCATATACTCAATATCACTTACGATGACAATGATTAGACTAGATACAAAAACTAAAGCAATTAGTAGTTCTACAGAAAGACCAAATGAATGATAGCAAGCAGAGAATAATAAGCCAGTTACTACTTCTACTACCCAATAACTAATTGGAATTTTACTATGGCATTTTTTGCATTTTCCTTTTAAAAGAATATAAGAAATAATTGGAATATTTTCATACCAGCTTAAAAAATGATTACACTTAGGACAATGGGAACCTGGTTTGATAATTGATTCATCATTGGAAAGTCTAGTAGCTACAACATGGTAAAAGGATCCCATGATAGCACCTATTATAAAAAATAAGATTAAAATGTAGGTTTCCATTGTTACCTTCTCCTTTCTTTGAATTTCATTTTTTTACATAATATCATCATACATACTAAACATTGGTACTACTACTGCTAATAAGACAATTCCTACCATCACTGCTAAAAATATGATCATAATTGGTTCAATTAAACTTTTTAGTTGAGTCACTAGATTTTTTTGTTCCACATTATAATAATCTGCTACTTTTCCCATCATTGTACCTAATCTTCCGGTTCTTTCACCAGTTAATAACATTTCATAAGCAATGGGTGGAAAAGCCCAATGATCCTTAAAGGCTAAGGATACTCCATTTCCATTACTCAAGTTTACTACCGCATCGCGAATTAACATTTTATAAATTTCATTATTGGTAATTTTTCCTAATATTTCCATACTATCGGTAATGAAAACATCATAATTAATTAAAGAGGCAAATGTTTTGGTAAACATAATAATTTCTTTATAAATAATAATATTTTTTACTACCGGTATATGCATTGTCAGCCATTGAACAGCGGTACGAAAGCTAGTTACATTTTTATAAAGAATCGTTAAAATTGTAAAAATTGCTACCATTACTAAAATAACATATATGATATTGGCGGCTAAAAAGTCACTTAGACTTACAATTACTTTCGTGATCGTTGGTAATTCGCTTCCTATTTGAGAATACATATCCGTAAATTCTGGTACAACATATAAAATGATATAAACTAAAACAACAATGGCTAAAATGAAGATAACTGCTGGATAGGTCATAGCACTAATAATTTGTTTACGATTTTCATCACTTGTTTTATAATAATCTGCCATATCATCTAAAACACCAGTTAGATTTCCTGTTAATTCAGATGTTTTTACCATGTTAATTAATAATCTTGGGAAAACAGTTCCTTGCTTATTTAGTGCCTCACTTAGAGTTTGGCCAGTCGTTAGTTCAAATACTAAGCGATTATATAAATTTTTTGTTTTTTTATCTTTGGCTTGTTTTGCTAAGATATTAATAGAATCTACTAAAGGAATGCCTGCCTTAATATAGGTAGATAATTGTGTTAAGAAAAAAGTTAAATTTTTATCGCTCATTTGTCTAGTTGTTAATTGAACTAATCCTAATTTATTAAACATTTCATCTTCTTCGATATTTAAGACGTCATACCCCTGATTCATTAAGAAAGAATGGACATCTACTTTAGATAAGGCATCTAGTTTTCCTTCTGTTATATTTCCAGATTTATCTCTTACTTTATATTTGTAGCGAATGTTTTTCGTATTTTTAATAGCATCTTGTGGAGTTAATTCCATTACTTTTAGTTGTAAATTTTTTTCTCTTTTCGCAACACTCTTTTTATCTGTTCCATTTGGGCTAGCGCCAATTGGTTGATTTAAAACATTTATTAGTTTTTTTAGTTTTCCCATATTGACCTCCTATTATTATTTAATTATTTTAACATATTTTTTAAACTTTTTCTATTGTTTTACATATATTATTGTAAAGAGGTGATAAATCGTGTATAATCAACCTTATTTTATTCCTGGTTATTATTCTTCCATGGCTGCGCCTACTATGATGAGAGGGGCAATGAATGGAGCTATGGGTGGTGCAATGATGCGAGGAGCTGGAGCTGCTGGTGCAAGTAGAGGGCTCGGCCTATTTGGAAGATTAGGTCAAGGGTTTTCTGCACTTCGTTCACTTAACTGGGGTGGATTTATTAACAATGCATCTAAAACATTAGGAGTTATTAATCAGACAATTCCCTTAGTTAGACAAGTTGGTCCGATGGTAAATAATATGAAGTCTATGTTACGAGTTGCTTCTATTTTTAAAGATGAAACGGATAAAAAACAGCCTCGTAAAAAAAGTACTTCTTCTAACTATCATCATACTAATTCTTCTACTTATGATACTAATTCTTCTAGAGTTCGAGATGGAAATTTATTTTCAAATTCGGTATCTACTAATCAAAATGAAGAGAATCATCTTACAAACGAGGATAGAGCTTTGGATAACTCTCCTACTTTCTTTATTGGGTAATTAGATTGGTTAAAATATAATCATAAGCTTCTAGATTATATGTAGTTCCACAATAATCGCAAATTCCCTTGGTATTGACACTTAAAGATGCTCCACATCCTGGACATTTTCTAACTGCTTTTTGCATTAGGAAATCTCTTTTTTTAGTTAAAGTTAGAATATTTTCTTTTTCTACTCTAGTTTGGTTATTTCCACTTACAAAATCACCAGTTTCTTTATCTAGAAAGTAATCTAAATATCTAGATGTTAATTTTACTGTGATTATAAATTCTTCTTCTGTTACTTTAAAATCTATAATTTCTGTTGATTTTACATTTAATTCATCATACATTTGTCTTAGATTTTTTTGATTTAATTCGTCTTGTTTCAATTTTAATTTTGTGTAAACCGTTTCGTTCATAAAGTGTTTTACTGTATCTAGTTCGTCATACATTACAGCACTATAAATTTTTACAAATATATTGTCAATATAACTTTTAAATGTTGCTTCATTGAAATTACTATCAAATTTTATAATTTCTTTTATGATTTGATTTTTCATTTTGCTAGACTCCTTTTTTTAAAATACTTATTCATAATTTTATTATTATTTTTAATGTTTCTGAGATTGACTGATACATTCTTTTTTACTCATAATGAATTCTTCATTATTATTGATAATGGT
Organism: Erysipelotrichaceae bacterium; assembly: GCA_022772985.1. Classification (GTDB taxonomy): domain Bacteria; phylum Bacillota_I; class Bacilli_A; order RF39; family UBA660; genus RUG11198. Next base: position 27,347 of record JALEZJ010000120.1, read on the forward strand.
ACTGTCACAATATGGACAAACTCCTCCACTTACTATTTCTATTGGTGCATTGCAATTTGGACATTTTTCTATTTTTTTATTGTCTATATTTCTTACTAAAGTAATTTTATATTCCACGTTATTTTTATATTTATCGGTTCCTCTTACTACCTTTTTATCTTTATCTATTACATAATCATATTGAATTACATTTAAGTATATTTGTACTTCTTCTTTGCCATTTGCTATATCTATAGAAGTAATCTTACAACTTGTTAGTGTAATATCTTTCATGATATTTTTTTGATTTTTTAGTTTCAATGTTTTTAGTTGACTAGAATACATGTTATACATTTCATCTGTTAGATTTTTTCTTAAGGTATCATAATCAAAATTCATCCAGGCGATTTGAACATCTTTATAGAGATTAAATACTTGTTCTTTTAATAGTTCTTTATCTAAGTTTGGATCTATTGCTTTTATTTCATCATAAGATAATTCTTCTTTGATAGTTCCTTTTTGTAATGGTACTTTACTAACATCTATTTGCTTTGCTTTTCTCAATGATAAGATGATAATAATAGCTAATATTACTAAAACAGCAATAATTATTTCCGGATCAGTATCACTTAAATCGCCACCTATATAAATGCCACTTCCATCGCTCGACCATGAAGAACTTGAATCCCAAGATGAGTCTGAATCCCAAGAAGAACCTGAATCATAATCATAATCCCATCCACTATCTGCACTTACTACTCTACTTGTAAAAATTATTACTAAGCTTACAATAAAGATGATTATAAAAAAAATTGTTTTTTTTAACATACTTATACTCCTATTCTTAATAGAAGTATAGCATAAAGTGTTTAAAAGGAAAAGATAAAACAGAAAGAAATTTTTAAAATGTAACTATAAAGTAGACTCCTAACAAGTTAAGTCCTACTTTATATGTTTTTATTATGTTTTGTTATATAACATAAGGTTGCTTCGTATAATTATGTCCAAAAGATTGTTTACAGATGTTTAAGCTAGAATAAAAGGATAAAAAAGATGACTCCAGTTCCATACCGAAATCATCTATTTGAATATCATTGCCTAAACTCTCACTTTTTTATTTAGTTCTTGACATTAGTTACATTTTATTTTTTATCATTTATTACTTAAAAAAGGCTAAATAAATTAGAAAAACTAAGTAAATTAAAAGTAAAATACATCCATTAGCTTTATCAGAGGTTTTACTTTTATCAGGAACTCCTACGGCCATAGAGGCAAATACTCCACCAATTAAGCCACCAATATGAGCAAAATTATCAATTCCAGAGAAACTAAAACCAATTAATAAATTTAGAATAATAATTGGAATAATTTGACTTTTTAGGACGTTGCCTAAATATACACGGTAATGGTAACCAAAATAAAGGATTGCTCCTAATAAACCGAAAATTGCACCGCTAGCACCTACACTTACTGCATTGTTACCAGATAAAGCAACGGATAATAAACTACCACTAATTCCACTGAAAATGAAAATACCTGCGTATTTTAATTTACCATAAAAACTTTCTGTCTGTGGTCCAATTACATATAGGGAGTACATATTACATAAAATATGTGCAAATCCTGCGTGTAAAAAAATTGAGGTAAAGAGACGATAATACTCCCCTCTTTTCGTATATGCTACAGCATTTGCTCCAAAATCAATTAAGGTTCTAATATGTGATGAACCTTCTCCAAATATATACATTGAAACAAATAAAACGATGCAAACAAACATAATTAAATATGTTATCAATGGGGTTTTCATAGAAAATAGTTTTTCTACTTTCTTGGATTTGGCATAACTTTCTTTGTTAATATCATCACTAATTTTTACAAATAAGTCAATTCCTTTTTCTTCATGCTTCGTTTTTTCTACAATATCTGGAAATACTTCTAATAAATTATCATTTTGAATTTCACTATTTTTACTAATTAAAATACTTAAAATATTATTTTCTTCACGTGGCAATTCAACGTCTTCTCCTAAACTAGTGTAAATACTAATTACTGGCATATGTAAGGAAAATGTTTTCTTTTTTAAGTTTTCTAAAATTCTATTTAATTTGAAGCGATCAAAATTTAATTGTTCTTTATTATGAATATAGTGACTAACAATCCTAATTAGTTTATATTCATTATCTAAGTTTTCTAACCATATTTCATCATTTACACCATGTAATATGACTGGATTATAATCTTTTTCGGTAATAAAATAATGAACTAAATTCATGACTAATAGATCACTATTATTTAGTTTAATTTCTCTTGACATAATTATTCCTTCTTCCATACTCATAATATTATACTAAAAATCATAAAAATAATAAAGGGGGTAAGCATGAAGCTAGCAAATTTTTTTTGGTATTTGATATTTTTAATACCCTGGTTTTTATCTGGAATTTTATTTCGAGGAGATTTTCATTATTATTTTGAATTAAATTTACCAGTATGGGCACCTAAACCAATCATTTTTACTTTTGGATGGATCATTTTATATTTTTTAATTGCTTATTCTGTTTGTCATGTTTTTAAGAAAAGCTCTTCTAATTATAAAATATACTTAGTTATTAATTATTTTTCTAATCAATTATTTTTAATTTGTTTTTTTGGAATTAAAGATCTTTTTTTATCCCTAGTTGATGTCCTTATTGTACTTATTTCTTCTATGTATTTGTATGTTGAGACTAAAATACTTAAGAAGAGATATTCTTGGTATTTCATTCCCTATATGATTTGGAATTTAGTTGCTCTTATTCTTATGTTTTCTATTTTTATAATGAATTAAACTTCATTTTTATATTTTTCTAATATTTCTTGAAATTTTGCTGGTGGTTCTGCTGAAAATTCTAAGTATTTTTTCGTAACTGGATGAATAAATCCTAATGTTTTCGCATGGAGCATTTGTCCAAATTCTTTGTCATCTAATTTTTTGTGCCCATAGACTGGATCATTTATTACTGGATGTCCAATATAATTTAAATGCACTCTGATTTGATGCGTTCTTCCAGTTTCAAGTCGACATTCTATTAACGTCGCTTTAGGATATCTTTCTAATATTTTAAGATGAGTAATCGCATTTTTAGAATTGATATTCGTTACAGCCATTTTTTTACGATTGTTTAGATCTCTTCCTATTGGAGCATCAATTGTTGCTGTATCTTCATGAATAGTTCCTTCTACTAAAGCTAAATATTTTCTTGTTACTGTTTTTTTAGAGATTTGGTTGGCTAGATCATTATGGACTTCATCCGTTTTAGCTACTAAAAGTAAGCCTGATGTATCTTTATCGATTCGATGAACAATTCCTGGACGAATCTCTCCATTTATACCACTTAGCTTATTATTACAATGATGCATTAGAGCATTTACTAAGGTTTTTTCATGGTTTCCAGGTGCAGGATGAACTACCATACCACTTGGTTTATTTACAACTAATAAATAATCATCTTCATAATAAATATCTAATGGAATCGCTTCTGGTTGAATATCTAGTTTTTCTGTATCATCTTCTTGAACCGTAATTTCATCATTTAAATGTAATATATAATTATTTTTAGTTGGTTTGTTATTGACTAAAATATGATTAGAATCAATTAAGCGTTGAATCTTACTTCGACTAAATTCTAACTTTTGGATTAAGTATTTATCGATTCTTATTTTTTCGTCGGATATAAATTTCATTTTGATTCCTACTTTCTATGATACTAAAGATTAATAATAAAAATATTCCTATTACAATCATGGTATCGGCTAAATTAAAGATTGGAAAGGCATAGCCTAAGAATTGAAAATCAAGAAAATCTATGACATACCCATAGAATACTCTATCTATTAAGTTTCCTAGAGCTCCTCCTAAGACTAATCCATAACAGATAAGTTCTGTTTGGCTTGGATTTGTTACTTTAATATATTTAATAATTAACAAAATAACGATTATTGTCATGATAATGATAAGAGGCACTTTTCCCTCTAGTAAACTAAATGCTACACCTGTATTTTTAGAAAATGTTAGGTAAAAGAACTTTTGAATAATAGGAATGCTTTGATGTTCTATCATGTAGTGTAGTACTAATTGTTTGGTTATTCTATCGGCTATTAAAACAATTAGAGAATTTAGGATGATTTTTTTCATGATAATCCTACCTCATTTTTTAAGGAATCTGGTAATGTATTGATAATTCCATTTTCCTTGCTGATATCACAAGTAGTATTTCCTTCCCTTAAATCTACATAGTAATAATAGACAAAATCCTTATCTTTATAAATTTTAATTTCTGGTCCATTGCCACTCTCAAGGCAATAG
>JALEZJ010000139.1 GCA_022772985.1 Erysipelotrichaceae bacterium
TTATAAATAAACTTAAAGATAATATAAATTTACTATATTTTTTATCATAAATCAATCTTTTTCAAGTTGAAAAAAGCTTAAATTCAAAGAATTTATGCTTTTCTCAACTTCACGTGCGTTTAGTTTTTAATTCAACGTAAATATTAAAATAACATTTATAAATAAGTATACTTTAAAAATTGTAACTTCAAAGTGCTTCAACATAAACACCGTCATCATTTCTTAAAATTACTTGTTCATGATTATTTAATGTATTAATAAGTTCAATTCGATAATAATCCTCCTTTTGATAAGATACTTTAACCTCATAAGTATAAGTATCTTCATGATTCATAATTTCCATAACACCTTCAACATAATAACTATTTGCATTTTCTAATTTCTTTTCTAATTTTTCTAATATATTATCTGCTCCTTTAATGCTACATCCAGAAACTAAAAAAATGCTTATCAAAAAAAATATTTTTAAAAATTTTTTCATATTCACCTCGTCTTTTCTTTCATTAAAATTATATATTTTTGTTTCTTTTTTATGAATAATTTTTCTAATTTTGTCTAATAATATTACTAGAAAAAGGAGGAATTTTTATGAATACAGTATATAAGATAGCTTTAGTCTTATCAATTATAGGATGTATTAACTGGGGATTAGTAGGAATTTTTAATTATAATTTGGTAGAATTTTTATTTGGTAATGGTACCATTTTAACAAGAGTTATCTATGTAATAGTAGCAATTGCTGGTATCATAACCGCTGGTATTTTCAATAAAGACTTAGATCATTAAAAAACGGATTAGTAATAACTAACCGTTTTTTTATAAAAATAATCATCTAAATTAATTATCCTAATGATATATTATGAATCACTATTTTGATACATAATCAACGCTGAAAAACAATAAAGTTGTTCTTCAGAATAAGTAGCAACAGCAACACTATATTTAATATCAATAATATTTGGTTCTTTTTCTTCAATAAAACTATTAATATCATCTTCTAAATCTTTTTCATGAGATTCATCAAAAACTTTTACTTTCATTTTAATCACCCAATTCATAATACTAAAAAAAAGACACTTATTATGTCGTTTTATAATAAATATCTTTGATATCTCCTTGATCCGTTGTATATTCTAACCAAATTTTTAATGATAAATCTAATTCACCAATATCCTTAGTCGTCTTAATAGTATCCTCTAATATTAAACACTGGTCTTTCTCCCCTTCTAATAACAATTCCTTTGGTTCATCAAAAACCCCAACAGAAGGAAAAACATCTTCATTATAATAGTTATGGACAACCATCGCCTTAATATGATGCATATTCTCTTTAGGATTTGCAATCACTACTTGATATGTGATTTCTTCTTCGTTTGTCCTCTCAATAGAAGATGTAATTTCTACAGGAAGTTCCTCATCACTTTGATAATTTACATCATTGAATGCATTATTTTTCATAGCAATATACTCATTTTTTATTGTTTCTTCCTCGTTCTCGCATCCAGTTAACAAAACAATAATTACTATTAAAAACAAAATACATCTTTTCCTCATATGACACCTACTTAATTTTAATATACCATAAGACAAACAAACTGTATAGTATCTTCTTTTATAAAAACATGAATTTACATTTTTTGTAAATCTTCTTTAATAAGATGAATATAGTTGGCTATTTCACTAGCATCGCTTCCACCACCTTGAGCAAAGCTCTTACTTCCACCGCCATTACCTCTACATTTTATAGATAATTCTTTCACAATCGCACCACAATTTACTTTATCCGTATTCGATTTTGCAATAATATTCACATGATTATCTTTAACATTTGCTAAAATTACAAAACAATTATCATATTTATTGGTAATAGCATCAGCTAAATTCTTAATCATTTCAATATCATAATCCTCTAGAATGGCAGCACTTACTTTAATTCCATTAATAACTTCCATATTGGTAGTAAATGCAGTCAAATCACTTGTAGTTTTTTTAGCCTTTAACATCTTATAATTTTTTTCCAATTTCTTCATTTCATTTTTCAAATCTAATAACTTATTTTTATAATCTACAACATCTTGGTAACTTGTTAATTCCTTGTCATGAAAATCAAAGTTAAATTCTAAAGAAATACCTTGGTTTTTGGCTTCAACTAAAATTACTTTAGCTTTATTTAATAACTTCATAATTTCTTCTTGATAAGGATCTACTGCTTGGTGTAATAATTCATTAATATGTTCTGTAGTAGTTCCTTCAATTCTAAAAGTATCTGCACCCTTATTTTCTATAGAAATAATGGCAATTTTTCCAATCATTCCAGTATTAGGAACATGAGTTCCAGCACATAATTCAATAGAATCTCCTATCGTTACCATGCGAACAATATCTCCATATTTGTCATCAAACAGAGCCATTGCCCCTCTTTTTTTAGCATCTTCCAAAGATAAATACTCAATTTTAGTCTCATAATTCGCTTGTACTTTTTCATTCACTTTTTCTTCAATTTTCGTAATAAGAGCATCACTAAGTCTTCCATGATAAGTAAAATCAAATCGGAAACTATTTTCATCAACTCTACTACCAGCTTGATGCACATTCTCCCCTAAAAATTCTTGCAATGTTTTTTGAAGTAAATGAACAGAACTATGATTTTTCATAATTTCTTCTCTTCGTTCCTGCATAACATGAGTTAAAACGGTACTTCCCTTTTTTAATACTCCTTCTAAAACTTTTACATGTAATAAGTGCTGCTTGTTAGGTGCTTTGATAACATCTAACACTTCCACTTTACACTCTTCATTTTTTAAATAACCAATATCATAAATCTGTCCAC
>JALEZJ010000152.1 GCA_022772985.1 Erysipelotrichaceae bacterium
GAATTATATTATTTTTAGTTCCTATGTTTTTAATTGTAATGATGACAGTGGATTTTGCAAAATGTGTTATCGCCTCTGATGTTGAGAGTATGAAAAAGACTTTTCAATTATCTATAAAGAGATTACTCATGGCAATGGCGTTATTTTTAGTTCCAACTATTGTTAGTGCTACTATGAATTTACTTGGTGAATTAAACGTGGAATATGCTTCATGTATTAATAATGCTACTTTAGAAAGAATTGCAGGTTTGGAAGCAGATATTGCAGAAAATACTGCTGCCTCAAGTACTCCTAATAATAATTTTGGATCTTTTGGTGACGGAGACGATAATGTTGGTGTTATTAGCAGTGGTGGTATACAGTCTTTAAAACCTGCAGCAGGTGCAAAACCTACTAAAGGAAAGTGTAATAAAAAAGGAGACTATCCAAGTGGAAATGTGAAATTAGTATCAACAGGCAAAAAAAATAGTGCTGGTTTTTTAATAAAGCAGATGGAAGGTGATTCTGAAGCGATTAACATTATTAATTATGGATTAAGATATATTGGATATCCTTATGTTTTGTGGGGAAAAGGAGATCTTTTGGAAAATCAAGATGATTATAAAAAAATTGAGAATAGAGCTGCAAAATGGAATGGTACTGTTACAGATTATGGAATTAAGAAACTTATAGGAAAAAGTGATGTTCGTGCTTTTGACTGTAGTGGATTTGTCATTTATATTTATCAACAGTATGGATATTTTAAAGAAGATAAATATAAAAAATTATCTAGTTCTTCAGTAACGACCGTAGAGTTATTTAAGGTTGGCAAATTAGTTGGCAAAGGGAATTCTGCTCTAAAGAAAGCGAAAGTTGGGGATCTTGTTCTTTATGGAGAACCCGGTTCTGGACATGTTGCTATTTATATGGGAAATAATACATTGCTTCATCAAACAGCTGGGCATCCAATTTGTGGCGCAAGGGGAGTAACTATTACTACTACTAATATTGGAAGAACAGTTAATCAAGTTCGAAGAGTTATTGGAGTTGGAACTGATTAATTAAAAAATGTTTATGCTGAAATGTAGGCAAAAAAATTCATTTTAATCAGATAATTAATCAAGATAAGGCGAACAGTTGCTATTAATTATAAAATAACTAAAACTGTTACTAAATATAGATATATCTAGATGAATAAAGAAATAAAGCATTCAATAATTAAACAATAGTTGTTTAAAAGTAAAAAAACTTTATTTCTTTTTGTTCATAACTAAAACTGTAAAAATTTAAGAAGAGTGAAAAAATTGTATCATTTTAAAAAAATATATGATATACTACTAATAGTAGGGTGATCAGAGATGGAAAAACTTTTTAAAACCTTAGATGAACAAATAGAAATTTTAAAAGAAAAAGGATTGATTATAGAAGAGGAAGAAGAAGCAAAAGAAATTTTACTGAGAGAAAATTATTTTTTTATTAATGGATATCGAGTTCTTCTTATGAATTCTTATGCAGATAAAACATTTGTAGTGGGCGCAACGTTTCATGAATTATATTCTATTTTTTTATTTGATAGAAGTTTTAGAAATATTTTATTTAAAAATTTACTAATTATTGAAAATCAATTAAAATCAATCATATCCTATCAACTATCAAAAAAATATGGATATCGAGATAAAGATTATTTGAATCCTAAAAACTTTACAAGTGATCGTACAAAAACTAGAAGAGTAAAAGATGTTATTGAAAAAATGAAACGACAAATTAGAGTAAATGGAACTCATCATATGGCAACTATTCATTATATGAATAATTATGGTTATATTCCTTTATGGGTATTAGTAAAAGTATTATCATTTGGAATTGTCTGTGAATTATATTTTATTTTAAAACCAGAAGATCAAATAGCAATTGCAGAAATATTCGGAGTAAGTACGACTTATTTAGAAAACTTTTTACCAATTTTATCAAATTATAGAAATCTTTGTGCTCATGAAGATATTGTATATGAACATAGAACAGAAAAAGGAATACCAAATACTATCTATCATGAAAAATTAGAAATTCCTAAAATGGATGATGAATATATCTATGGAAAAAATGATATTTTTGCTGTATTAATCATTCTTAAATATTTACTTCGAGAAGATGATTTTAGAATGATGATGAAAGAAATAGAATATGAAATTGAAAAATTAGATGGTATCATAGATTCTGTACCAGTTGAAAAAATATTAGATCGAATGGGAGTTCCAAACAATTATATGGAACTAATTGATGCATAGAAAGAAGGATAAAAATGAAAAAAAATAATATAGGTGCTATCATAATTTTATCTGTTTTAATTTCCTTTATTGAAGGGGCAATAGGAACATATATTGTATTAAAAGTAAATCCTAATACAAATACCATAATAACTCAAAATCATAGTAGTGTTACTTTAACAGAAGAAAATAGTATAGCAAAAGGCGTAGAGTCGGTATATGATTCAGTTGTAGTAGTAGAAGGTTTTAAGCAAGATAAATTGATATCTACTGGAACAGGATTTATCTATAAAGAATCAAATGGAACTTCTTATATTATGACAAATCATCATGTAATTAGCGGAGTAGATAACGTCAAAATTATTTTAAGTGATAGTACAGCAGTGGATGTTGAAATAAAAGGTTCCGAAGCATATTCCGACATTGCGGTTTTAGCAACAACATCAAACGAAGTAAAACACGTAGCTACACTTGGAGACTCAACTAAATTGAAAGTAGGGGATACTTTATTTACAATAGGATCCCCAGAAGGAATTAATTATGCTGGAACGGTTACAAAAGGAATTTTATCAGGAAAAGATCGACTAGTAGAAGTAGCACTAACTAACACCACAACAAGTGACTATTATATGAAGGTATTACAGACGGATGCAGCAATTAATCCAGGAAATAGTGGTGGGCCTCTTTGTAATATTAATGGAGAAGTAATTGGAATTACTAATATGAAATTAGTGGATGCAACAGTAGAAGGAATGGGGTTTGCAATTCCAATTGAAGATGCCCTGTTTTATGCAGCAACGCTAGAAAAAGGAGAAAATATTGTTAGACCATATTTTGGAATTGGGATGTTAGATGTAACGAATAGTTATTATTTATGGCAAAATGGAATTGTGATTCCAGATAATGTTGAAAGTGGAGTTGTAGTATTAGAAGTAGCCAAAAATTCTCCTGCTGAAAAAGCTGGATTACAAAAAGGAGATATCATAGTATCCCTAGGAAAAGAAGATATTTCCTCAATTGCTGAATTTCGATATGAACTTTATAAACATGCCCCTGATGAAACAGTAAATGTAAAATTTTTCAGAAATGGAAAAGAAAAAGAAGTAAAAGTAAAATTAACAGAAAATAAACAATCATGATAAAATAAGGATATGAGTTAATTATCTAATATAAAAGATAGACAATAATAGGTGAAGTTGTAAAATAAAAGTAGACATAAAAAAAGATGTGTTTACTTTTTTTTGGTATAATTTAATAAAGGAGATGAAAAATCATGGAAAGACCTAAAGGCGGTAAAAATAATTATCATGAAAATATTATTATTTCTAACTATAGAAATTTTATTTTTCATTAAAAGGAGTTATTTAATTTATGTAGAATAATATAGATAGAGGAGGAAAAATGTTAAAGTTCAAAGACTTACCAAAAGAAGAAAAACCAAGAGAAAGACTAATTCTATATGGGAAAGAAAACCTGAGTAATGAAGAATTACTCATGATTATCTTAAAAAATGGAACAAATAAATATTCAGTGAAAGAACTAGCGTTTCAAATTCTAAGTAAATGTGGAGATATTAGAAATTTAAAAAATTTAACCTTAAATAAATTAACAAAAATAGAAGGAATAGGGCAAGTGAAAGCAATTGAATTATTAGCTATTGTAGAACTTGCTAAAAGAATTTATACTCCAATCAATGAAACAGATATCATCAATTGCACAACACCTACTATGATAATTCATTATTTTAATTCATTATTTCAAGATAAATACCAAGAAGAATTTTATGTAATTTATTTAGATAACAAAAAGAAATATTTAGAGAAAAAAAGATTATTTATAGGTAGTATTAATACATCGATAGCCCACCCAAGAGAAATATTTAAAAATGCATATCTTTTATCCGCAAGTTTCATAATATGTATTCATAATCACCCTTCAGGGGATCCAACTCCCAGTAAAGAAGATATTCAAATAACCAAAAATTTATATCAATTAGGTACTATCCATGCAATTTATTTAATAGATCATATCATTATAGGAAAGAATAATTATTATAGCTTTTATGAAGACCAACAGATTTTAAATAATAATTAAAAAAGCATCTTCATATACTGATAGTGTAGGTGGTAATCATGAAAAATATCCTAAAAATAATAGGATTGGTAGCTCTAATAAGCTTTAGCTTTTTTTATACAGATAAAGTAATAGAAGTTATTAGGGAAGAAGATGAAATTATGATCGAATTAGAAAGTGTTAAAGATATTTGTGAAATTGATCCTATTGATGCTAATATTGTGGCAAATACAATTATCCCAGGCTTAAATGGAAGAAGTATTAATATTGAAAAAAGTTATAAAAAGATGAAAAGTAATGGCATTTTTAACAAGAATCTTATTGTTTATGATACGATTAGTCCAAGGAAAAGTGTCCAATTAAATAAAGACAAATTCATCATTCAAGGGAATCGCAATAAGCAAATGATAAGCCTACTATTTGTCTTGAATAGTAACAAATATTTAGAAAAAATCGAAGAAATTTTAAATAGCAAAGAAATCACAGCAAATTATTTTGTCAGCTATGAATATTTAATAAATAACTCTACAAAAATAAAAGAGATGTCTAATAGGGAATTCTATAGCTATGGAGATAATGGAGAATATACTCCAGATAATTTATTATTTTCGAACAATTTAATCAGTAGAATTAGCAAGAACAATGCTATCTATTGCCTGACAAACAATATGCAACAAAAAGTATTAGATCTTTGCAACGAATTTGATTTATATACGATTACTCCCACTATTATTGGAAACGAAGCACCATATAATTCTATAAAAGAAAATTTAACCAGTGGCAGTATAATACTATTATCCATGAATAACAACACAGTAAAAGAATTAGGAACAATCATAGATTACATAAAAGGAAAAGGATATAAAATAGGTGGTCTATCCACTCTATTAAATGAAGAATTGTCATAATAAAATTTCTTCTTTTCTCATTCCATTCTTGACAAGTTTATAAATACTAGATACAATTAATATGTATAGTTTAATTATGAAATAATATAATTTTCTATTCATAAAAAAAGGATAGTGTGAAAAGTTTTATGGAAAACTGACACTAGTGGGTATATCTATTAAAATAGATGAAAAATTGCTCTTTGAAAATAGAATTAGTAAATAAAAGTGCAACAAAGTAAAGTTTTTTTGCATGATAAAAAGAAGTT
>JALEZJ010000153.1 GCA_022772985.1 Erysipelotrichaceae bacterium
TCTCTTAAAAACAGTCTTTTTTCCTATTTATTTGATTAATTTAAGCATTACAAAATCTAACTTTTTATATATAGTTCTTTATATCATTCTTAATTTAGGACTATTATACTTATTCTTAGTTTTGTTAAATAAAAAATACTATCAAATTATTAGAAAACTAAAAACAGAAAAGACAACTTCTAATTTTAAGATGAGAACCTTAACGTCTAGTCGTCCAATGATAGCCCTTACTAAAAAGGAAGTAAAACGATATTTTTCCTCAGCAATTTATCTTTTTAATACTTCCTTTGGAATGCTTCTGTTACTTCTTGCAAGTGGTGCTAGTTTCTTTTATCAAGAAGAAGAGTTACTAGCAATGATAGGAGAGAATAGTCAAATTAATTCTAATGTATTGGTACTTTATATTCTTCTTTTTGCTATTTGTTTTTCTACGACGACAAATAGTTCTATCTCTATTGAGAGAAATAATTTCTGGATTTTAAAGATGTTACCTTTAAAGACAAAGCAAATATTTAGAGCTAAAAAGCATGTTAATTTGATTTTAATTTTGCCGATTACTTTTATTAGTCTTATTTTATTTTTGATTAGTGGTTATATTAATGGATTAGAATTATTCGAATTTTTAGGAATTTCTTTGGTACTTAGTATTACAATTGCTAACTTTGGATTACTATGTAATTTACTATTTCCAAAGTTAGATGCACCTAATGATACTGCTATTGTGAAACAATCTGCATCTGCCATGATGGGAATTATGGTGCCTATGGTATTTGTTGTAGTCTATATTGTAGCCTTAGATTCTCTAACCATTTCTAGTAGTCTTATCTTAGGAATTACGTTTCTTTTGTTCTTATTTCTTTCTTGTATTACAAATTTTGTGTTAAATACATGGGGAGTTAAAAAATATAGAGAATTAAGTTCTTAAAAATAAGAGTTATTATTTTAAAAAAATACTTATAAAGTACTTTCTTCTTAATCATTGATTAAATGGTAAATGGATGAAAGAATCCATAAGTATTTTTAGTGTTTATGATAACTTTTATATATAAATATATGGGGAAGAGAGAAATATAAAAAGTTAAGTTAGATTTACATTTCATATTTATATTTATTAAAATACTTAATTAGAATGAATCTATAAATTCATGTAAAACTTTCAAATAATTAACATATGTGTTTAAATAGGGTAAAGTTTATTAGAAAGTATAAAACGTTAATTATAGTTTTATTCTTTTTTTAAGTAACTTGGTTAGGTTGTAGACAATGTTGGTTGTATGTTATAATTAAGGAAATAAATAAAGTATAACAAGTTTATATTGATAAGGAAGGAAGATAGAAATGGATGAAAAAGAGAATGCAAAGATTAAAGGTGATGGACAACCATATGTGGAAATGGCAATAGAAGAATATAATAACTTAACTGAAGAAGAAAGAAAAGAAGTTGATGAAATAGGGAAAAAAATTAATACCATATTTGGAATTAATGATGATGACTTTGTTAGGTCTAGTATATATGGATTTGTTGTAGGAGATGCTTTAGGTGTACCTGTTGAATTTTTAAGTAGAGAAACTTTAAAAAATAATCCAATTCAAGATATGGAAGAATATGGAACCCATAATCAACCTAAAGGTACATGGTCTGATGATACTTCGATGGTTTTAGCTACAATAGATGGAATACTAAATAGTCGAATTCCTAATATTGATTATAAAAAGATAATTACTAATTTTTTAAATTGGAAACAAAAGGGAGAATTTACTCCTTTTGGTAAAGTCTTTGATATTGGAAATTCTACAAGTTATGCACTCTCCATTTATCAACAACATATTTATGATAATAATCCTGATGATGTAATATGTGGAACTGGAAATATAAATTCTAATGGAAATGGTTCATTAATGAGGATATTGCCAATTTCTTTATATTTATATTATTTGGGTATTAATTATGAAGATAATAAATTTTTTGAAATTATTAAAATAATTTCTAGTATGACTCATTCACATCTATATAGTATTTTAGGATGTTATATTTATACTATTTATGTAATAGAGATTTTAAAAGTTCATGATAAGAATATTGCATATAAAAACATGCAGAATATTTTACAAAATATTTGTAATAAAAATGATGCATTAATAGATATCAAAAATATATATGGTAGAATAGTTTATGAAGATATATCTAAATTAGAAGAAAAAGATATAAAGTCTAGTGGTTATGTAGTAGATAGTTTAGAAGCAACTATATGGACAATATTAACAACTAATAGTTTTGAAGAATCTGTTTTAAAAGCAGTTAATTTAGGCGAAGACACAGATACAATTGGAGCATTAACGGGTAGCTTAGCAGGTATTATTTATGGTTATAATTCTATTTCACAAAAATGGATTAATACTTTACAGTGGAGGGAATATTTAGATAAAATTATTAATCAATTTGTAGAATATTTAAATAAACTAACTACTAATGCTACATTTCAACAAGAAATTAATTTAGTAAAAAAGTATGATAGTTATTTGTTTAATTATTATTTTGAGGAAAATAATGATTATTTAAAATTAATTAGATTAGATAATGGTAAAGAAATAACTTTAGATAAGCAAGATAATGAAAAATTATTTTCAAGAATAAAACTAGCATTTAGTTGTTTTGATGATCATGATCTAACAGCATTTAGTGCTTATATAAGAGAACCTTTAACTTTTTTTGATAAAGATGCTAATAAGAGGTATTGTTTTCTTTCGGAAGAGAGATTTCATGATATATATTTAGATTTTATAGATGAAAAAATAAAAAATGAAATAAATATAGATATTAGTAATTTTTATTCAGATAAACAATTACAATTAAAATTTAATTTTGTAATACTTCATCCAATTTGTTTTGAAATTGATAAAGATAATTTGGATGGTGTTTATAGATCACTTTCGTCTATTGATGATGATTTAATTTATAAATTTTTAAATCATGGTATAGATAGAGATTTTATTAGTTTAAATTATTTATTGAAAGAAATAAAAACATTAAAAAAATTTATAGATATCCAAAATGAGAATTATGAAAGAGCACTTTCAGAAATAAAGAGTGGTAAAAAGTTAAGTCATTGGATGTGGTACATATTTCCTCAAATTAAAGGCCTTGGGCACAGTGATATTTCAAATTATTATGCAATTAATAATTTAGAAGAGGCAAAATTATATTTGGAGAATGATTTATTAAGAAGTAGATTAATTAATATTTTAAATGAACTTTTGAATTTAAATACAAATGATGCAATTAAAATTTTTGGAAAAATTGATGCTTTAAAACTTTGTTCATCAATAACTTTATTTTATTTAGTTGATCCGACTATTAAGCAGTTTGAATTAATTATTAAAAAGTTTTTTGATGGTAATTTTGATGGAAAAACAATAGATATAATTCATTCTATGAAAAAGAAGGATAGTGTGAAAAGTTTTATGGAAAACTGACACTAGTGGGTATATCTATTAAAATAGATGAAAAATTGCTCTTTGAAAATAGAATTAGTAAATAAAAGTGCAACAAAGTAAAGTTTTTTTGCATGATAAAAAGAAGTT
>JALEZJ010000173.1 GCA_022772985.1 Erysipelotrichaceae bacterium
AGAGAATAGTTATTTGGCAACAAAATGTGGTTATTTCTTGACGTTCCGTTATCATCCAGAAGAAGAAAAATTTTATTTAGATAGTCAAGATATCGATTTCTCTTTGTATGATGAATTTTTATCTGGTGAAAATCGTTATGCGAATTTGAAAACTGTGAATCAGGATGAAGCAAGTGCTATTTTAGAAGAACAGAAGAAATGGGCAATGAAGAGATATGAGTATTATCAGAAATTAGATTAAGAATTTTTGATTGAAAAATAGGATATAAGTGATAGACAATGTAGAATACTTCATTGTTTTTTTCTTTTTAAGAATTATGGGTTAAAACTAATAAAGAATTTTTTTATAGGAATGTAGTATATTATGAGTTATGACGTTTTTCTTTGATTTCATTTTTTGGTAGGGTGCAAGAAAAATAGACAGCTGTTGGGTATATATTTTGTCAATTTTTCATAATATTCTTTTGAATTAATGTGTTTTGTGATATAATTATTAGTAGGATAGATAACTGATATTTTTTGTAGAGGAGTGAATTTGATGTCTGATGTGAAGAGAATAAAGGGAAATAAGATTAAAAATAAAAAAAATGAAATTGATGAGACATCCATTTTTAATGATGATTTGATGGTTCAAGAAGATGTTTTGAATTTTAAGAAGATTAAAACTAGAAAAATAGGAAATAGTGGTATTTTGTCTAAGAAGGAACTTATTCAAGAAAAAGTGAATATTGATGATCCATTCTGTTCATCAAAAGAAAACGTTAAGACTGATGAGGTAGTAGCTCATGGTGGTAAAAAGGTAGTTGGATCTCGAAGAATTCATGGGTTTGATTCTAAGTCGTCTGAACAAAAGTTAGATAAAGAGATAGAAATTGAAGATAACCTTTCTATTATGGTTATGATTATTATTTTAATCATTTGTTTTTTAGTTGGAATCTCTTTAGGTTACATGTTGTATCGGATTGCTATTAATAGTAGTAATGTAATGTTTATTGTCACGCATTTTTTGAAATGATTTTGACAGAATAGTGTAAATAAGTAAAATAAATGTAACTGATTTGGTTACATTTATTTTTTGTTAGTTGACTCTGATAGGCGAATGTATTATCTTTTTATTATCTTGAGGAGGTAATATTAGGTGTATGGCTTTTTAATTTTTCAGAATGTGTATATGAATTTGGGAGAAATGTGTCAAAATAAAATTTTACGAAACATTTTTTCTATTGAAGATGTTTCTATTTCAATGATAGTTGTCAGAGAAAATAATATTATTTTTCGAATGTTTGGTAGTAATGTCTTTTATCAATATATTTTTTCTTTTCAAAGGTTTAGTAGTAATACTAAGGTTTTGGTTACTAGTACTCAGAGAATGGTTTCTTGTCTAGTGGATATTTCTTATCCTTTTGATTTTAATCTTTTTGATTTTGATCCTTTTGATTTATTTTTGAAGTTACTTTGTTGTCGGGATGAATATCAAGTTTATCAGATATTACGTTTGTTTTTATAATTGGTTTTTGGTTAATTTCTTTTGTTATTAAATTTTTATTGATTGGAAGACAGTATATGGAAGTGGCACGTAGTTCTATGTCTAGTAAGAGAGAAATATTTTTTTTGTAGTGAGTTATGATAGGGATTGGGATTGTTTTTTTGATTTGATTTAAGTAATTTTTTCCTTTTAAATTAAATCCTAAGATTCTAATATAATCAATTTGTATATTGTTTGCTTCTTGTTTGGTAAATGATGTTAGTATATGAATTAGCATTCTATTAATTTTATTATAAGTATATCGTTTTGTTTTTATATTTTGGACTAAATCTTGCCAAGTGTTAGAATTGTAAATGACTTTTTTGATACGATTTTCAATTCCTTCTTCTACTGTTTGATAAATAGAAAGGTCTTTTGAGGATAAGATTTTGTATTTTAGATAGGGAAAGTAGTTTTCATTGGAGATATTATATAAACATTCTTTGGTGTTTAATGGGATATATGGAGTGATATCTTTTTTTTGTTGTAATAGTTTTCTAATTAAGCTAGCATTTGCAATATTGGTTTCAATTTTAGTTCCATGATATTTCCCAATTCTTTGAATGGAGAAGGGAGTAATGGGGTAATTGTTTTTTTTGATTTCTTTTATGTAGGATAGGGCTAATAAATCATTTGGTTCTGTGATGGTGTATCCTAGTATGTCTATTAGAGCTTTACTCATAGCAGTGGGATAGTTATTTCCTTTACTAAGGTATTGTTTTACTAAGGTATTGTAATTAGGATTATTTAGTTGAGTTTCTGCTATATGATTTATTTTTTTTATGTCGTTTGATTCACTTCCAAAGATTAAGGTATCTATTTGTAAGTAGTTTAAAATTTTAAGTCCACTTGCGGCAAAGATATCTGCAGATTGAGTGGCATAGGCGAAAGGAAGCTCTATTACTATGTCAATATTATTTTCTAAGCTTAATTTTGTTTTGTCCCATTTATTTAAGATTGCTACTTCTCCTCGTTGAGTAAAAGTGGAATTGGTAATTAGGATGATAATAGAATCAGGAAATTGTTCTTTTGCTTTTTTTAATAAATAAATGTGACCTGAATGAATGGGATTATATTCTGCGATGATTCCAATTTTTTTCATTTTTCTCCTCCTTTTTGTTATTATAACATAGAATTCTTTTTTATTATTTTCTTGAAATAAATTATTTTCATTTTGTTTTATGATTAAATTTTAGTGGATGTATATTTTTGTTTTAGTTATGATTCGTATTTTTATGTAATAATTTATTTTTTTTGTAATTTTAATCTATATTTATCTTCTGTCAATTAAGTTGCAAAAAAGTGAATCTAGTGTTATAATTCTTGGAAAGAGAGAAGGTAGTATATGAAGAGATTACATTTATCTAAAGATAAATTTTCTTGTTATTTATTAAAAATTAAAAACTTTTTAATGAAACATTATATGGATTATTTTAGAAAATTTCCAATGTTGTTATGTTTTATTATTACAGCTTTGTTAAATACTCTTTTACTTCGAATTTTAACAGTTGGTAATTTTTGTTATTTAAAACCGTTGTTTGCCGATTTGGGAATGTTATTTATTTTTTCTGCTTTTATGTTTTTATTTAAGTCTGATAAAAAGAAGGATAAATATTTGATTGTGTTATCTTTTGTTACTTCTATTATTTGTATTATTCATTCTGTATATTATACTTATTATGATTCGTTTGCCTCTATTTCTTTACTTGCTACTTCAACTTTTGTTGTTGATGTTGGAGATGCTGTTGTTGAGCAAGTGCTTAAAATTACAGATTTGTTATATCTATGGCAACCTATTTTTATGTTATATTATTATTTTAAGATTCATAAGAAAAATAAGAGTTTATTTTTAAAAAAGAAAACGGAAAGGAAACAAACACAGTATCAGAAAATTTGTTTTTTGGATTTTGTGATTTCTGGGGTTGTTATTTTAGTGATTACAAGTTTATTTATGACAAAGGTGGAGTGGAGTCGTTTTGGTAAAATGTGGAATCGAGAATCTGTAGTATCTAGTTTTGGTATTTATACTTATCAAATTAATGATATTATTCAGAGTTTAGAGCCGAAGATTAATAATCTTTTTGGACATGATAAAGCATTGAAAAAGGTAAATGATTATTATGAAGAATATGAGAATGTTATTTCCGATAATGAATATACTGGTATTTTTGAGGGAAAAAATGTACTTGTTATCCATGCTGAAAGTTTGCAGACGGTTGCTCTTAATCGTTCATTTAATGGATTAGAAGTGGCTCCTACTTTAAATCGTTTAGCACGTGAGGGAATTTACTTTAGTAATTATTATTCAGAAGTTGGGGTAGGAACAAGTAGTGATGCTGAATTTACTTTTAGTACATCTTTGATGCCTTCTTCTAATGGTACGGTATTTGTTAATTATTTTGATAGAGAATATCAAACGATTCAAAAATCGTTTAAAGAGAAGAATTATTATACTTTTAGTATGCATGGTAATACTGGCGATTTTTGGAATCGTTCTACAATGCATCAAAATATGGGATATGATAAGTTTTATAGTAAAAGTTCTTTTGAAATTGATGAGACAATTGGACTTGGTATTAGTGATAAATCATTTTTTAGGCAAGCAGTTCCAATGATTAAGGAAATTGTGGATACTCAGGATAAACCATTTTATGGAACTTTAATAACGCTTACTAATCATACTCCTTGGAGTGATTTGGAATTAATGGATGAGTATGATACAACGATGACTGTTGAGATTGATGGCGAAGAGATTGTTCGTGATTATCTTCAAGGAACAACATTGGGAGACTATTTTAGGTCTGTTCATTATATGGATCAAGCTATTGAACAATTTATTAATGATTTAGATAAAGAGGGACTTTTGGATAATACAGTTCTTGTTATTTATGGAGATCATGATGCAAGAATTAGTAGTAAAAATTATAATTTAATGTATAATTATGATCCTTATACTGATTCTTTGAAAAAAGAAGGTGAAGAGGGTTATATAGATTATAATGAATATGAGTATAAGTTAGATAAAAATGTTCCATTTATTATTTGGACTAAGGATAGACAATATAATAAAGAAATTAGTACACCAACTGGTATGATTGATGCTTTTCCTATTTTAGAAAATTTATTTCATTTAAATTCTAATCCATTTCAGTTAGGTCATGATGTTTTAGGTGAAGGTCTTTGTGATAATACAGTTGTATTTACGGATGGTTCTTATGTCACTAGTAAAATTTATTATAATGGTCAAAATAGTGAAATTTATTCTGTAGATGGAGAGGCTGTAGATGAGGAATATATTCGTAGTAATGCTGATTATGCCAGTGATTTGATTGATATTTCTAATGATATTATTACTTATGATTTGATTAAAGAAATTAAAAGTAAGAAGCAGGATAAGTCGTAGGTTCTTTATGTTTTAATTTTTGATACTAGTATACTATGCTGGTATCTTTTTTTGTTTTATAGAAAAAATATCTAGTTAGTCATAATTAGTTATTATTTAGTGTAAAAATTGGTATTGTTTTTGGATTTTACAATGACTAGAGTTTGGTATTTATTGTTGGTTTTGTTAAATAATAGGAATTAAAAAGGGATGTTTATTTTTTTCTTGATCATGTATGAATTTATGATATCATTTATTTATTTTCTATTTTTATTAATTTAGCATGTACTGCTACTCTTTTGGTTCCTATATTATCACATGTTGATAATGTAATAATTTTGTCAGTATAATTTACATCTATATTAAATTGATAACTACTTCTATTTTTTAATTTATTTAGAAAGTCTTGGTAGGCAATGGTAGAATTAAATTTTGCTTGTAAATAATCTGTAGTAGGTTCAATTTTATAGACAGAGAAGATTTGCCAAATGGAATTTGTTGTTTTAGTAGATAATTTGATGTAATGATTGTTTGGATTTGAAAACCAAGTTGAATTTAATAGTTTTGGGATGGAACCGAACATGGTTCCATTAATTAAATTGTGTCCATAGATGATTGTATTGTTATTGAAAGAATCGAAATTATTTCGATAGTCTCCAAAAATCCAACCAATATTTGTTTTTCTTTGATAGAAGTCATGTTCTAGATAATATTCATTATCAGAGTGTTGAACTATTGGGTAATTTACATTTGTTCCGTTGACTTGAATCCAGGCTACGGTTTCTGGATTTTTTTGAATATAATAATTTAAATTTACGTTTATATAATTGGTATTTATTTCAAAGTTTTGGTCTGTATTTTCTTTTGGTATTATTTCAGTTAGATCTTTGTATTGATCTGGAGTGTCTTTATTCATGTCTTCTTGATTGATAATTGGGGTGGAATTTAAACTTTTTGTAAAGTTTTTAGTTCGTTCATTTTGGACAAACCAACGACTTAATAGGAAGATACTTATTAGATAAGTAATAATTGATAGTGTTAGTGTAATTGTTGGAATAATTTTATTTTCTAGTTCTATGTTCTTTTTAGTTGTTGTTTTATCATTTTTTTGAAATAGAAATTTAAAACCAATTATTACATAATGTGGAATGATTGTTATAATAGTAAATAGTCCAATAAAAAAGTATTTTAAGAATAGAAAGGGAAATTTTATGATTGTAATTGTTCCGATGATAAAATAGGATATTAGTTTCATTATGATATCATTCCTTTCTATTTTTTGATAGTATGTTTAGTTGGAGAAAAAGTGGTAGGTAGAAGAATAAAACGAAGTATTTTCAATTTTTTAGAATAGTTTTTATTTATGGAAATATATTTATTTATATTATGTTGTATTTAGTATATCATAATTTTTTATTTTTGACATTATCTAGTATTTAAAAACTAATTTGAATAGAAAAATGTGTCAAAGTGTTGTATAATAGGTTGTAGTGATGGGAGATGAGTATTTTTATGAATGATGATATTAAGATAGGTGATAGATTAGAAATTCACTGTTATAAGCATAATGGTCATTTGCATAGGCAGTGGGATGAAGCGATTTTGTTAGATGTACAAGATGATTATATGGTGTTTGGGAATAATAAAACTACTGTGATTGATAGTGATGGTAAAGTTTGGAATACAAAAGAACCGGCAATTATGTTTTTTTTTAAAAATAGGTGGTTTAATGTGATAGGTCAGTTGAAGGATTATGGTATTTATTTTTATTGTAATATTGCTACTCCCTTTTTGATAGATGATAAAGTTATCAAATATATAGATTATGATTTAGATTTAAGAGTTTTTCCAAATGGAAGTTTTAAAATTTTAGATAGAATGGAATATAAATTTCATAAGAAGCAGATGCATTATTCTAATCGTTTAGATTTTATATTAAGATATGAGTTAGGTAATTTGATTGATATGGTAAGAATAAAAAAATTTCCTTTTGATAAGAGAGCTATTGAGAAGTATTATCAAATGTATGTAGAACTTACTAAAGCTACTGAAAAGAAGTAAATTTTTTATTTGAATGTTTAATTTTATTTTTGTTGTGAGATATTTTTTGATTGAGAGAGGTTGATTTGTTTTTTTTGATGTAAAAAGGAGTATTTTGTCTAATTTTTTTGTAAAATGTTAAAAAAGTGTTGACAGAGAAAAATAGATTTGGTATATTTGATATGCGCTTTGAAAAAGAAGAGTTTCATTTTATTAAAAACTATTAAAATTTAGAATTTATGATTGACTTTTCTTGGAGTTTTTGTTAAAGTATTAAATGTA
>JALEZJ010000178.1 GCA_022772985.1 Erysipelotrichaceae bacterium
AGTACTGTTTTATCTAATAACAACTATCAACGAATCAAAAAAGTGAGGTTGGAAAGGTAGTTCTTCCAAATACAGGATGAAAAAACTTATTATTTTTTTAGGTAGGAATACTTGATTCCATCAAATAATAAGTATTCTAAGTTTAGAAAAAGAAAATACTATTACTTAGCTATATTTTTTATAGAATAGATTCAAAATTTATAACAAAAAAAGCTATCAATGGATAGTTTTTTATTTTATGCTATCAATAAATTTATCAAATATTTTTCTAGAGTTTTTATCCATCAGGTACTCTGGGTGCCACTGAATTCCTAAGCCAAATCTATGGTTCGATAATTCTACAGCTTCTAGAATACCATCTTCGCTAATAGCAGAAATTCTTAAACTATGAAACTTAAAATTTACATAATCATGATGAAGGCTATTGACTGGGATAGAAGAATCTTTCACAATTTTTTTTAATAATGTACCATCCAATATTTGATTTTGATGAATATATAAGTGTTGTTCTCCATAATGGCGATCGTGATTCAAGCGACTCGTCATATCAAATTGTTTTCTATCTACCGCATACATACTACATAGTGCCTGAAATCCAGCACAAATTGCTAAGAATGGTTTATCTTGTTCAATTGCGTGTTTCATTATATATTCATCAAATTGATACCAAGAAGATCCACCTGGAATTATAAAACCATCACATTGATTTAAAATATAATCTAATTTCTTCTTATCTTCTTTTGTAATCAAATCTTCTCCCATCTTCATATCCACATATGCTTTTTCATTTGTTGGCAAAATTCCAATCAAACATACTTCATCATAAGCAGAAAATGCTTTTCTTATTGCCTCATTAATTTGCATAATCTTTTGGTTATCTTTATTATAATATGCTCTTTCTACAATTCCAACTAATTTCATTCTATCACCATATTTATATTTTATCATAGCCTTTCTTTTATTTTTTTAGTTATATACTTTAATACTTCTATTATTATTTGCACTGTATCTATTACTTCACTTTCTTTATAATCGTTTGGGGATTTTTTATCAAAATTGCCTCTGCTATTGCCTCACTTAAATTTTTCTTTATCAACTCATACATATCGATAGCAATCGTTTCTATTTTAAAAGCTTCCGTTCGATGATATTTTGGATCTGGATGAAAATTCATATCATCTGTAGATACAATTATTTTATCAATTGGGAATTTTATTTGATAAATGATATAGTTTAAATGTTTTAGAAAAACTTCTTGTCTTTCCTTATAATCAAGTTCTTGATAATTGTCTGATAAAAATTTACTGTTTGTAAATAAGCCAATGTAGCATCCGAGCTCTTTTAATCGTTTTAATTGTTGATCATCTAAATTTCTTTCTTTATGACAAATAGATTTTACATTAGAGTGCGTTGCCATTACGATAGCATCTTTATTATATTTCATTTGTTCCTCTACTACTTCTAATATATTGTAAAAAGTTTTTTGATTGGCATGTGAAACATCCACGATAATCCCTAAATTCATTGCTTTTTTTATCAAACGTTTGCCAAGTTCAGTTAAGCCTTCTTCACTTCTATTTCCAGATCCAAATTTATTTTTCTCGTTCCATACTGGCAAAATTGCTCTTAATCCTAGATTATATAATATTTCCAAATCGTTTTCATTTTTTAAATAATCGCACCCTTCTATACTATATAAAAATTCAATATCATAAGGAATTATTTTTTCTTTTTTTAATTGTTCTAAGTATGTAATACTTTTTTTAAACATTTTTTCTACATTATGTAATTCTTCTTCTGTAATTCCAAGTTCTTCTAGCATTTCTTCAGGACTCATAAAATATAAATTAATGATGCCACCTAAAACATTATGTTGATATATTTTCTTGCAATTTTTTAATAACTTTGGAATATTAGAAAGTGGATTTTGCTTTGTTAAATTAAAATATAATATTGTTAATAAATCATAATGCATATCATACATAAATACACCATCCTTTTTTTATATATTATATTATATTTTTCTTCCGTTATTTTATCTTACTAAGTATGCTTGATAGGATTTATCTCCTTTGAGCACATATAAAGTGATATTTATTTTTTGATAAATTATAAAGATTAAAATATATTCAATCATTATTACCATATTACTTTTTTTATTTTCTTTCTATTCTATTTTGTTTTTGTGACTTACCTATATCAGGAATAAATAAGATCAATTTACTTTCAATTAGCTTTCTTTTTCAAATAGGGCGGAAATAGTTTCTTTTTGGAAGGGTATATTTTTATTTAACAGATATCTAAAATGAGAAAAAGCATCGATTCCCATTTTTTGAGTCTCAATTACATCTTCTATTGTAGAATAGATTCGATTCTTTTCATTTGTTCGTTTAAATTTCATCTTTCCATATTAAATTTTTTATATAAACATAAGGTAAAATTTATATCCAATAATAGTTTTTATGTTTTGATGTAAATTCTAAAGTAGTACGCCCTTTTTTGTTTTCTATGTTGAAATTTTTTCACAAAAGCTAATACTATAACTATATTCCCTATTATAATCATATTCACTTTCATCACTTTTATCTAACTTAACAAAAAATAGTTTCTTCTGTTATAAAGTTTTCAGTTTGGCTTTTAAAATTTAAATAGGATTGATTAAAATAAATATTAAAATTCATATATATTTGATCATTTAAAAAAATAGTAATACTAGGATTATTTTCATTCACATTTTTACATGTTCTAATGTTCCATCTTTTTTTATATCAAATTCATATTCAAATCTATTAGCTCTAAAAAATTTATCATTTCTATTATTTAATTTTCTATCACTAATATCATGTATTTTATCGGTCTCAAATTCCATATGATACCCGAAAATTGCTGGTAATTCCTTCTTAGTGTTTTTCTTATGTTACTTTTTTCGTTGAATCAATTCTATTATTTTGTATTAAATAATGATTAGAGTTATCAGATCCTATTGTAGTTAGTTCTAATAAATCTAAAAATTTTTACTCACTTTCATGTTAGCAAAATTATTTCATATTTCATCTCATTTTACTCAAAGATACAAATAATATTTCACTATATTTTCCCTATTATTTATTCATTCTTTCTTAACTAAAAATGCTATTGCTTTTATTGAAGAATCTTTCAGATTGTAATAATGCATTTATTTTATACTGTATATTCTCTTAATTTATTTTTCATGATGATTATTTCTTTTGATTCTCACTATTGCATTTCTTTCTTAATTCAAAATTCAATATTTTGGTTTTATTAGGGTTGATTTCTTTTTCAGAAAAAATATTCTCTAAATTATTATTATTCTCTTTAGTTAAAAATATTTTTTTCGCTAATTTTACAATTTCTTTCAAACATCTATAATCTGCTAACTGTAACTTTGAATCTAAGTAATCTTTATCCACTTCATCAATATAATCTTCTAGTAGTAAAGGTAAATCTAAATTCATTCTATTTAGATGCACACAATATTCTTTGTAAGAATAAATGGAATGATATTTTTCTATTTGTTCATTAGCGAGTCTTTCAAATAAGTCTTTTTTTTCTTCAAGTTCTATTTGTTCATAATTATACCAATTATTTTCTATACGTTTCATTACCCATAATGCATCTTTTAGAAGATAAAGATGGTTACTTATATATTCTGCTAAATTAGAATCATATAGGCTAATATACATAATTAAAAAGTGATTTAATCCTTGTTCTTTTACTTTCTGAAAAGTAGTAAAAGATTTATGTAAAAAAGCTTCTAAATTCATGTTCTTATCATCTTTTATAATATCTATTAAATATTCTGTTGCAAAATAATCACAGATGATTTCACTTTGATAGCCAATTCCTGTTTTTATTATTAAAAATCCTAGCCCAAATTCTTTTTTCATCATCAAATCTTCTTCTTGTTGAATTACCATAGTAGCTAATAATTTTTCTTTAGATAACAATGTGCTAGCTGCCATATTATATGTATAAATAGCATCATCTAATTTTTCGCTTTCACCTAAATCTTCATATTTTAATAATTTTTGCATGATAATCACTATTTCATGATATGTTGTATCATTTTCATTTATTGTATTTAAATAAAAATTGGCAATTTGCACTATAAATTCTTTGTCTTTTTTAAATTCATTGATCATAAATTTGACAAATTCATAATTACTTTTTATTTGTTTAGAACAAAGATGATACATTTTTTTATCATGAGTTATTTTAATTACTTCCATCATAAATTCATAATCATCTTCTAATTCATCAATATTATCAATATTTTCACCATTGATATAATCCCATATCAATCTCTTATTATATTTTCTTTTCATACTAATCCCCCTTAATGATTATTTTATCATAAATCATACTATATGTCATTTACTTTTGAAAAATGATTTATAAAATAACTTGATCTATTATAAATTGTGTTTTCAAGTTCCTGTATTCTAAATTTTCATATATTCCATTGATATCCACTAAGTATTTCTTAATTCATTTTTTTATTTTTGTTAAAAATATTTGAAAATGGCAATATCTATTAAAATTTTTTATTCCTTATTCAAAAATAAGCCATTCTATTTATCCTATATGTTACTTCTTACTATATGAAAGCCATAATAAAAGGACTTGAAAAGATATTTTTTACAAGTCCTCAAAAATTCTATTTTTATTATTTTAGTGATATAAATAGGGCTAGAGCAAAGTATGCTACTCCTAGTAACATCGTTAATCTACTGATAAATAATTCAAGTCCTCTTTCTTTACGATTGGTAAATAAGTCAGAATTTCCACCTTGAATAATTTGTCCTGCAGATTCTGCTTTTCCACTTTGTAATAATACAATTATAATTAATAAAACTGAAATAACTAATAACGCTACTTCCATCATATTCCTCCTGTCATTTGAGATTATATCATATTATTTCATTTCTCACAATAATTTTAATAACTTTTCAAAAATATTTTCAAAAATCATTGACAACTTTGATGATTATTGGTATAATTTTAAATGTCGATGGGGAATTAGCTCAGCTGGCTAGAGCACCTGCCCTGCACGCAGGGGGTCAAGGGTTCGAATCCCTTATCCTCCACCAGTTAGATTATTAAAGTTCTGTAAAAAGAACTTTTTTTGTTATTTTAATTGTATTTAACCTGTGGAAATA
>JALEZJ010000189.1 GCA_022772985.1 Erysipelotrichaceae bacterium
AGACTCACCCGAACTAAAACGTTATAAAAGAGATATTTTAGATATTATTAAAAAAAAGAAACATATTTTATCAAAAGAAGAAGAAAATTTATTAGCTAACTATTCTGAAATGTTTTCAGCACCAGAAAATACGTTTGACACTTTAACCAACACAGAATTTAAATTTGGAAACTTAATTAATGAAGAAGGAAAAAAAGTAGAATTAACAGATAGTAATTATACACTATACCTAAAAAGCCAACAAGAAAGAGTACGTAAGCAAGCCTTTCAGTTAATGTATACAAAATACAAAGAATTTATTAATACAATCACTGAGCTATATTTATCAAATGTAAAGGCTGATTCTGTAACTGCAAAATTAAGAAATTACAACTCGAGCTTAGAAAAAGCTGTTATTAATGATGACGCAAGCGAAAAAGTATATACAGCATTAATTCAAGCAATAGATGAAAATATTAATGTGAATTACGAATTTATAGAACTAAAAAAGAAACTATTAAAAAAGACAGATTTACATATGTATGATTTATATGTTAATCCTTTTGAAGAAGAAAAAGACGAAATTACTTTCGAAACTGCAAAAAAAGAAGTTTTATCAGCTTTATCTGTAATGGGAGAAGAATATACAAATTTATTAAAAACGGCTTTTGAAAATAGATGGATTGATGTTTTAGCAAAACCTAATAAAAGAGGTGGAGCATATAGTATGGGAGTTTATGGTGTACATCCATATATCCTTACAAATTTTGTAGGGAGTAAAAGAGATATAAGCACTATTGCACACGAATTAGGACATAGCATTCATTCTTATTATTCAAACCAGGAACAGAACATAATTGATGCAAACTATACAATTATGGTAGCCGAGGTAGCTTCTACAGTTAACGAACTATTATTAAGTCATTATCAAATTAAAAAAGAAACAAACCCAGTGAAAAAAGCTGAATTATTATATGAACTTTTAGAGATGATAAGAGCAACATTTTTTAGGCAATCTATGTTTGCTGAATTTGAGAAAATAGTACATGACAAAATTGAGAAAAAAGAAATGCTTTCAAGTGAAGATTTAAATAAAATATATTATAATTTAAATAAAAAATATTTTGGAAGTAACATGATAATCGACCAAGAAATTCAATATGAATGGGCTAGAATTCCACATTTTTATAGTGATTTCTATGTTTATAAATATGCTACAGGAATTTCTGCTGCAATTGCAATTGCAACAAAAATATTATCTAAAGGAGAAAGTTTTGTTAAGCAATATATTGAAATGTTAAAACAAGGTTGTATTAAGAAATCGATTGATTTATTAAAAATGGTTGATGTAGATTTAGAAAGTCAACATACTTATGAAACAACTATAAATTATTACAAAGAAAAAATAGAAGAATTAAAGGAAGTAATTGAAAATTAATAGGAGGCTCTTATGGAGAAAGATAAAAAAGAACAAATAATGGGTATTAGTATATGGAGAATCTTAGCTTATTTTATTATATACAGTTTTTTAGGGTACATTATTGAGACACTTTTTGGAATTGTAACAAAAGGAGTTTGGGAAAGTAGGCAAAGCTTTTTATATGGTCCATTTTGTGCTATTTATGGTTTAGGAGCAGTTATAATGATTGTGTTTTTACATAGATTTGGAAAAAAATACAATTCATTATTTATAGGCGGTTTTATTATAGGCTCAATAACAGAATATTTAGTAAGTTTAATTGGAGAAATGATTCTTGGTGTAAAATGGTGGGATTATTCGAATATGCCACTAAATATAGGTGGTAGAATTTGTGTATACTTCTCTATTTTCTGGGGATTTCTTGCAATATATTTAATTGCATCCATTAACCCACAAATAGATAAGCTAATTAATTGGATAAAAAGCAAATTTTCATCTATAAAAACATTAAAAATAATAACTTTAACAACGGTTATTGTACTTTTAATCGATTGTATTATTACAGGTTTTGCAATTAGCTTTTTTCTATTAAGAATGATTGTAAAAAACGATATTAATGTAGATAACAAAGAGGCTGTAATAGCTGAATATGACAAAATTTATGGTAATGAAAATCTTTCTAATTTTATTTATAAATATTGGGGAGATTATAAAATGATACGAACATTTCCAAATTTAAAAGTACAAGACAAAGATGGAAATATTGTTTATATGGATAGTTTTTTAGATATTCAACCATATTATTTAAAAATACATGATAAAGATAAAAAAAGCGAAGAAATACAAAATAATTTAAATGGATAATATTTTTTATTTATATAAAGTAAAAAAATTTTAAATGATTATATCCAACTATTTTTATACAATGATAGTAAAATAGTTGGATATAATCATTTTTTAGTATTTTTTTACATTTAAGCTTAAATAATAAAATAATAAATTTACAGATATTTTAAGAAAGATAGTCTTACAATTTATCAGGATCAGCCAAAGGGTTACTTTCAACAGCAGAACGAACTTGGCTATTATCTACATGAGTATAAATCTCGGTAGTAGAAATGCTTTCATGACCTAGAAGTTCTTGCAAAGCTCTAATGTCAACATTTCCATATTGATACATTAAAGTAGCAGCAGTATGCCTTAATTTATGAGTAGAATATTTTGATGTATCCAACCCTGCAGCTTTTAGTTCTTTATACACAATTGCTTGGACAGTACGCCTGCTAATTCTTTCACGTCTTTCACTTAAAAACAATGCATTTCTAGAATTTAAATAATCTGTCTTAATTCCTTCTTTTGGTCGAACAGCCAAATAATCAGAAATAGCATTCATACATGATTTGTTTAGATATATTGTCCTTTCTTTGTTTCCTTTTCCAATTACAGTCAACTTGCACTCACTAAAATCAATATCTGGAATGTTAATTCCTACTAATTCAGATAAACGCATACCACAATTTAAAAATAAGGTGATAATTGCATAATCACGTTGATAGTTTCGATTATCTTCATTTGCTGTTACATTTAAAAGTTTTTTACTATCTTCTAAATTTAAATAATGAGGTAACCTTTTTTCCAATTTTGGCGTTTCTAAGTCTTGTGCAGGATTTACATCAATCAATTTCACCTTTCGACTTAAATATCTAAAAAAAATACGAATACTAGAAATTTTTCTAGCACGAGTAGCAGGTTTACTGTGAAAATTACTAATTAAATAAGACAAAAATGCATGGATATCAGATAATTGGATTTTTTTAATAGTATCAATATCTATGTCATTAATTTTAATTTTTTCCCAATCAACTTCATTTGTCATTTTAAAATGAATTTTTATAAATTTTAAAAACATTGCTAAATCATAGTTATATTCTTTAATAGTATTTGGAGATTTATTCAAAATTGTTTCAGAATAATCTAAAAAAGAATTTAAATAATCTGGATTTTCCTCACGATTTATCATTTATTTCAGTCCTTTCGTTCATTGGTATTTTTTAATTTCGTATGTAATAATATTATAACCTAAGAATTAAAAAAATGGAAGGGAAAGATGAAGTTTTCAATGATTTTTAATAATAACTTAATGCTTTATCCGGTCTTCCTACAGGTCTTGACTTACAAGATATTAATTGTTGATAACTTAGGAAATTTATGATATATTATAAATACAAAATTAGAAGATGTATAAATAGGGAGGAATTTAAAACAACAGTATGAAAGAAAATTCAAAAAATATAAAAAAGAAAATAAAAATATCAATTTTTTGTATTTTTGTAATTTCGATAATAATATTTGGAATTATTTTAGGAATCACATCATATAAATGGAGAAATATAGCAAAAGAAATGTTAAAAAATGAAAATTCAATTGTACAAGATACAAAAGGAAATACTATTGCAATATTAGGAAGTGAGAA
>JALEZJ010000006.1 GCA_022772985.1 Erysipelotrichaceae bacterium
TGGTATCCAGGGCACATGGCTAAAACCAAAAGGGAGATCAGTGAAAAAATTAGTTTAATTGATATTGTTTTTGAAGTGATTGATGCTAGAATTCCTAAATCTTCTAAGAATCAAGATATTCAAGAAATGATAAAAAATAAACCTAGAGTCTTGATTATGACTAAGGTAGATTTGTGTGATGAAGATGAGACTTTAAAATGGAAACAATATTATGAAAATTTAGGATATCATGTTGTAATGGTAGATTTGTTACATGATAAAAATTTAAATTCTATCTTGCAAATTACGAAAGAGATGGCACAAGAAGTTAATCAAAAGAGAAAATTAAAAGGATTAAAACCTAGACGAATTCGGATTTTAGTTTTAGGAATCCCTAATGTTGGAAAGAGTACTTTGATTAATCGACTTGTTGGTAAAAAAGCAACTAATGTTGGTAATAAACCTGGGGTTACTAAAAATTTAGAATGGATTCGAATCAATCAAGAATTAGAACTTTTAGATACGCCAGGCATTTTATGGCCTAAGTTAGAAGGTGAGAATATTGCTTTAAATTTGGCAGCAATGACAGCGATTAAAGAAGAAATTTTAAATAAAGAGGAAGTAGCTATCTATATTGTTTCTAAGCTTTTAAAGAATTATTCTAATCGTTTGATTGAGAGATATCAGTTAAAGAAGACAGATGATGTTACTGAAATATTTGATGAGATTGCTACTAAGATTGGGGCGATTCGTGGAAGTGATGTAGATTATGAAAAAGTTTATACTGTTCTTTTAAAAGATTTGAGAGAAGGTTATTTAGGAAAGGTAACATTTGATTCTTATGAAGATAGAGAGGTTTGAAAAAATAGGAAAAGATAAGTATCGTTTATATTTAGATAATGGAGAAGTAATTGATACTTATGATGAGGTAATTTTAAAAAATGATCTTCTTTTTAAGAAAGAAATTTCTCCTTCTTTTTATCAAAGAATATTACTAGAAAGTAAGCTTGGAGAGCAATATCATGCAGCGCTTAAATATATTTCAGTTCGGATTCGCAGTACCAAAGAAATTAAGGATTATTTGAAAAGGAAAAATGTAGCAGAGGAAGATATTGAACAAATTGTTCAGAAATTAACATTGAATCATGCGCTTGATGATGATTACTTTTGTGAGTGTTTTATTAAAGATAAACTTCGTTTTACAACGATGGGGGAATATCGAATTGTTAATGAATTAAAAAAACATGAAATTGATAATCAAATTATAGAAAAATATATGGAATTGATGAATGAAAGTGTTATGAGAGAAAAAATAAAAAAGATTATTGAAAAACAAATGAAGTCAAATCGTAAATTAGATTGTCAAAAATTAAGAAATAAGTTATATCATCAACTTCTTGGATTAGGGTATTCTTCTTCTTTGATTGTAGAAGTATTAAATCAAAGTTTTTAATTGTTATATTAAATTCGACAAAAAAAGTGGGTACTTTCTTTTATGATTAAAATGGTGATGATAATGAGAGTATTTTATATATATAATGTCAATGACTTTTTTTGTAGTGTTTATGATAAGTATCCATATAAGTTATATAAAATGTTAGAAGATGCTTATTTTACGAGTAGGCATGGGGTGGTAGCGTCTTCTTCTATTTATGATCAGATGATTACTAATTTTAATAAGTTATTTATTAATAATTATTTGTTTGCTAATAATAAGTTGGATGTATATTATTATAAGAAGAATAATATACATTTAATATCTAATCGATATGAATATAGCAAATTGATGGTTAGTAGCTATTGTTTAAAATTAAAGACTAATCTTAATTATCCTAAATTTTTTGAACATATTAGGGATTATAGTGATAATATTTTTGTTTGTGATTTTGAAAATCAAGATTATTTTTGGTTATCAAAAGTGATAAAAACTGAAAGAAATAGTAGAGAAAGAATAGACAAAAGAAGGGATGTTGTAGTAAAATATTCATAAAGGAGGTTTGTTAAATGTTAAGAGATATTTTGTATTTAGTAATTGGGTTAGTGGTTGGAGGAATTCTTGGATTTTTTCTAGCTAGAAAATATATGAAGAAGTATTTAAAAGATAATCCCCCTATTAATGAACAGATGATTAAAACGATGATGAGTTCTATGGGACGAACACCTACTCAGAAACAAATTAATCAAATGATGAAGCAAATGAATAAGTTTATGTGATAGTAAGAATTTGTTTAATAGTTGAAAACAGATTCTTTTTTTGTTGTAAAATACTGATCAGTACTTTTGGTGAGTAAGAAGAGATAGATGTGTATGGATAAGGGATAGATTGTTATGAAGTATTTTTGATTACAGTAAATGTGTTTTATTAATTGAGATGAAAGTTGAAAGATTATTTTGGTAGAGGATAATTGAGTGAAAGTGTAGAATTCTGAAATGTTATGCTATAATTTTTTTGTTGATATGGACTTTTTAGGGATTAGTTCTTTTTTTTTTAGTTTATAATATTTTTTATTAGGTGATGATAATGTTTTCTAAATATATTCATAAGAGGATTCGATTGGTGTTGCTCATTGTTATTTTTTGTTTTTTCTTAATTATTAGTAAGGTATTTTATATTCAAGTGATTGAATATGATAAATTGAATGAATATGCAAATAATTTATGGAGTAGAAATTTACCAATTGAAGCGGATAGGGGTAAGATAACTACTTCAGATGGTACAGTGATTGCTGATAATTTAACAACTGTTTCTTTAGTTTTTATTCCTAATCAAATTGACAAAGATAAAAAGGAAGAAATTGCCAAAGAGATTGCTGAAATATTGAAATGTGATGTGGAAGCTATTCGAGAACATATTTTTAAAAGTTCTTCTATTGAAAGAGTTCATCCAGAGGGAAGAAGGTTAAATTATGAGCAGGCTGATGCAATTGATAATCTGCATTATGAGGGAGTATATTTGGTAAAAGAATCAAAGAGGATTTATCCATATGAGGAATTACTATGTCATGTTCTTGGATATGTTGGGATTGATAATCAAGGTCTTAGTGGTTTGGAGCTTCAATATGATAACTATTTGACTGGTGCTGCTGGTTCTATTCAGTATTATAGTGATGCAAAAGGGCAAAGACTACAAATGTCTGAAAATTATGTGGAACCAACTAATGGGATAGATGTTGAATTAACTATAAACTATAATATTCAAACGGCGATGGAGCGAGAGTTAGATAATGCTATGGAGAAATATAATGCAGATGGAGCTTGGGCAATTGCTATGGATCCAAATACAGGAGAAATTTTAGGAATGTCTTCACGTCCTGGATTTGATCCAAATCATTATCAAGATTATAGTATTGAAGAGATTAATCGGAATTTAGCAATATGGGCTAGTTATGAACCTGGAAGTACTTTTAAAATTGTAACATTGTCTGCGGCTTTGGAAGAAGGTGTTGTAGATTTAGAGAAAGATACTTTTTATGATGGTGGTTCTGTGACGGTAGATGGTGCTCGAATTAAATGTTGGAAACATGGTGGGCATGGACAACAAACATTTTTACAAGTAGTACAAAATTCTTGTAATCTTCTGGTGAATACAGGAACACATTTAAGTTTATAGAGAACCCTTTAAACTCTATAAAACAAATTACCAAGATTGATGTTAATACTAACTATGATTTGATATATGACGGGGTATTGTATTTTAATAATTCACCTGTTA
>JALEZJ010000060.1 GCA_022772985.1 Erysipelotrichaceae bacterium
AAAACTTTACTTTGTTGCACTTTTATTTACTAATTCTATTTTCAAAGAGCAATTTTTCATCTATTTTAATAGATATACCCACTAGTGTCAGTTTTCCATAAAACTTTTCACACTATCTTCACTAATATTATAATCATCTTATTTTACAAATACCACTTTCAAAAATCCACATTCTAAACTAAAAACACCCACAAAATACCCATCTATGCTATAATAAAAAAAAGGAGAAAAATATGAATAAAAAATATCTGAAAATGAACGATAATAATAACCAACTTTCTCTAGGAAATTTATGTAGAATAATCAAAGAACAATCCCAAAATAAAACTTTTGCTGGACAAACCGAAATATTTTGTACTATCTTTGAATTAGATACCGCAAACGATTCTACAATCAACAACTATTGCATTGGATGCCGTCCCATCGGTCCTAACTATAAAGAACAATACCATAATTACAAAAAAAAATATCAAAAAAATAAAATATTTATGCAAAATATCATTTTAAATTTAACATCCATCCTAGATGGATACATCTACACAGAAGAATACCTAAATACAACTTTTCTAAACAACAATCAAAATCTAAAAAAATTATGTAATAGTCTATACAATTTAGCAAAAAACGATACTACCGTTCCAAGCGAATTCACAAAAAAAATTTATCTTCTATTAACAAAAAATACTTATTATGAATGTATCTGTGAAATATTATTTTATATAATATTAGAAAAAAAACAACCCATTTTAATTGAACATGTAATAAATGAAACAATAGAATCCATTTTAAATAATACTAATATCTCAATCCACGACTTAAAAAACTTCTTAACTCTTCAATTTAAAGATGGAACTAATTATACATATTCCTTAAAAAAACTAGCCAAAGAAAGCAACCCATATGCCTGCTTTGAATTAGGAATGATGGAATACAATGGAGAAATAACTGGAACCCCTCGCTACAATAAATGCTACGAATATCTAAAAATATCTGCATCCTTCAATCACCCCCGTGCAAATTATCTGATTGCAAAATTACTCTTAGATAAAAAAATAGGTACCAATTCCACCAAAGATATAAATCTTGCTTGGAATTATCTAAAAATAGCAACCAACCTTGGCAGCATCGCCGCCTTAAACACCATTGGACTACTCTATCTAAAACAAAAAAAAGACGAAAAAACCGCAATTACCTATTTCAACAAAGCAATAAAATATGATTATGTCTATTCTTACAATAATTTAGGAAAAATATACGAAAATAAAAAAGATTATAAAACAGCCTTTAACTACTACCTAAAAAGCGCTTCCCTAGAAGAAAGCTGGGCCTGTAACAAAATAGGAGAAATGTACCGACTTGGAATAGGAACCAAAAAAGACCCAAAAAAAGCTTATCACTATTATAAACTTTCCTTAGAAGTACCTATCAAATTAAAAAATCATTGGGCAAAATATAACTTAGCAAAATATTTCTACTTAAAAGGAAACTACGAAGCAAATATCGAAAAAAACACTTCCCTAGCCCTATCTCTTCTAGAAGATGCATCCAAAAACAACTTAATTGAAGCAACAATAGAATTACTTTATTTTTATACCAGCAAATACTTAAAAGGAAAAGAAACCATAACACCAATAAATAACCTAATAAAAGAAATAGAACAAAATCCCAATTTTAATGCTAAATACAAAAAAGAAATAGAACAAAATTTATTCAAAATAAAAAATAAAATGACCATTGACAAAACCATATTAAAAGACTAGTTTGAACCAACCAAATAACTAGTCTTTTAATATCAATTAGATAATACAAATACCAACTTTTTATATTACCTCTTTTCAACAAATCTCTTATATTTCTTTTTCATATATTCCTCTTGAAAACGATTTTCACAATTCTTTGCAGCTTCCTCATAAAAAATATCACTATGAATAAGAGGACGATCTAATATTTGATAGAAACAATACGCATGATGAAATTCATGAATATTAACAAGAGCAGTTTCTAAATTAATAATTCTAGGTACTATTACCTTCATATCCACCAAACAATCACAATCATCTAATTTTATATTAACTCCATAAAAATCTCTCTCTTCTTCTACTCTACTATCAACAAACAAAACTTTTTTCTCTATATACTTCCAAAAATTTTCTTCATAATTTAAAAACATCTTAATATCTAAAATAGAAAGTGTAATAGAACACAATTCTTTGTAATATTCATCTGTCTCTGATAAGGTTTTAAATTCCTTCTTAGGAAAAACAGCTCTCCATTCCGTTTTCATCTCACTTGCAGTTTCTATCCCATTTAATACATCATAATAATACAGAATAGTTTGCTCATTTAAATCATCTAATTGAAACATAAACTGCTCCACTTCATCTGCATCTGCCAAACTTCCATATCGAACCAAATAGTTTAACATAGTTTTTTCCTCACCAATAATAGCTAAGAACTCTCTCCAAACCTGAACAACCTCTTTCGTAACCAAATGATTAAAACCAAAACTCATAATACTTTTCACATATGCAATCAAACAATATTTTAACATTAAAAAAAACTCTTCTGCATTTTGATAATAAATATCTTTAACATCATTTTTTAAAGTTCTCCACTCAGCCTTGTTCATAATATTACTCCATTCTAATTAAGTTAAAAAAATAAACTAATTTATTTTCTCTTTAATCTCTCCCTTTCTTGTTTCACAACCAAAACTTTATCAAAACAAGAACGAATCAAAGAACAATCACCAGTTACATTACAAATGATAGTAGCTTTCAATAAATCATCTCTATCATTTGAGTCCCATAAAGAATAATCCAATTCTTGAAATTCCATATCACTTGGAAAATACTGATTCAAATAATCCACTAATAATTTCAAATAAGTTCGAAGCGTTCTACCATTTCCTTCTCTAAAAGGATGAATAACATTAATTTCCCCATAATAATAAGATAAATAATCTAATAAATCATCCCTACTTTTTATAGCATGAATTCTACTTTTCATTTGATGAAAATAATTCTTCAATTGAGAAATAATATTATTAGGAGTAGCAAAAATAGAAGTTTTCCTATATTCATCTGAATAATAAGGAACATTAGATTTATAAATAACTTCATCTCTAATTTCGCCAGCAAAATAAAATACATCTGAAAATAAAAACTTATGTAAATTTAAATAACTGTTAACATCAAAAAAATCAACAATAACATTTTGTCCACAATTTAATTGAGCAATTCGATAAGTGGTGATATCTCTAGTTAAATTATCTAATAAAGTTTTATCGTGAATATCAAATTTATTAATTAAAGTACCATCTTCATAACAATATTTAGAATTACCTTTTAACATGACTTTTTCCCCTTTTCTCCTCTTCCACCACATCCAAATAAAGACCATAAATAAAACTTTGATCAGTTCTCTTCGAATCTTCCATTAATTGCTCCTTAATAGATTGCAAAATTTCTTTTGGAACTTCCCCTGTTTCACAAGCAACATTAGAAGCTGCAGCTGCTACAATTTTTTCTATATCATCACTCATAATTTACCACCTTTTAAATTAGAATATAAAATAAAAAGATATCTTTTAAAATAAACCTCTTTTTGATATCCTTTTATATTCTTCCATCAATCATATGAATATTATCCAAAAGTACTCCTGTACCTTCTGCAACACAAGTTAAAGGACTTTCTGCAATAAAGACAGGTACTTTCAACTCCTGAGAAAGTAACTGACTAAAACCATCCACCATTGATCCACCACCAGTAAGAACAATTCCCTTATCAATAATATCAGCAGATAATTCAGGTGGAGTCTGCTCTAATATTCCCTTAGCTGCATGAACAATTGTATAAATACTTTCTCTCAAAGCTTCCTCAACTTCATCACTAGTGATCGTAATAGAATGTGGAAGTCCAGTAACCAAATCCCTACCCCTAACTTCCATCTTTTCATTTCTAGACCCAGGAAAAACCGTTCCAATTGTTATCTTAATATCCTCAGCAGTTCTATCACCAACAAGCAACTTATACTTATCTTTAATATATTTCACAATGTCATTATCAAAAGCATTTCCTGCAATACGAATAGAAGCACTATTTACAATTCCACCAAGTGATAAAATAGCAATATCTGTAGTACCACCACCAATATCAATAACCATATTCCCACTTGGCTTAGAAATATCCATTCCAGCTCCTATAGCAGCAACCTTAGGTTCCTCTTCCAAAAATACCTTCTTTGCCCCCGTTCTCTCTGCTGCTTCCACAATAGCATTCTTTTCTACTTGAGTGATATTAGACGGACAACAAATTAAAATTCTAGGACGGGAAAAGAAGCTTTTACCATTAACCTTCTTGATAAAATAGTTAAGCATAACCTCAGTAGTCTCAAAATCAGCAATAACCCCATCTTTCATCGGACGAATTGCCGTTACCTTACCTGGAGTCCTTCCCAACATTTCACGGGCTTCTGTGCCAACTGCTAATGGTTTCTTTGTATCTAAATCAATTGCCACCACACTTGGCTCATTTAACACAATACCTTGTCCCTTAATGTAAATAAGTACATTTGCCGTTCCTAAATCAATTCCAATGTCTTTGTTAAACATAATATCACCATCCTAAACATTATTTTAGCACATATTACCCCTTTTGAATACTACTAATTTGCATTTTTTTCCAAAAATTTTCTTCTCGTTGATTCACCACCTCGAATATGTCTAATATCCATATGATACTGTAAAATCCTTGACACTTTTCTATACATATCTACATCAATTTCTAGTAACCTTTCCCTCAAATCTTTATGAATTGTACTCTTACTAATTCCAAAAATCAAAGCCATTTCACGAACCGTTTTTTCAGTATCAATAATATATTTTCCCTCTTCTAATACCCTACTAACAATTTTTTTATCCATATACCCCTCCATTATTATTATTTATGAAAAAAAGTGGCAAACATTACCACTATTTTAATTCTCCAAGTAATTTATCATAATAATTTTCGGGATTTACAACACTACCTTGGTAATACAATTCAAAATGTAAATGATTTCCCAAATCAGGACTCACACTAGCCTCTCCACTTTTTCCAATAATACTTCCTTGAGTAACCGTATCATTTTCACTTACATCAACACTACCCATACTCTGATAAACACTAATCAAATCATTACTATGCTTGATTTTAACCGTTTTTCCCATAATCTCATCATCAATAACTTCCATAACAGTACCATCTAGAATACTAACAACTTCAAACTCATCATCCATACCATAATCTACACCAGAATTTTGCATATAAGTATTTCCATAATAGACAATAGAACCTTCTTGAGTTGCAGAATCAGCTTGATAGTCATAATAATTACGAACAATCTTTACACTACCATTTGTATAAGGTCTACCAATAATAGGATCCGTACTAACAACTGGAACATCACTACTATTTACCTCATCTTCCTCATCATTAAGAATTACCTCTTCTACATGATCAACCTTATCACTTTGAAAAACACTATTATTAACCAATCGCTCAATACAATAAACACTAGCTAACAACATTGCAATCGATGCCACATACATAAATGGAACAACAAACGGTTTCAATTTTCTTTTTCTCATTTTTTCACCTCTACTCTAAGTATGACCCAAAATAGAAGTTATATACCAATATTTTTTATTTTTTTTACAAAATAATTAACTATTTATAATCAAATTTTTTCAAATAATATACCTATCAACAAAAATACTTACCAAAAAACAAATAAGAAAAATAAGTATTTTTAAAAATTAAACTCATTCCAATTTTTTTAAAACAGTATCAACATAATAATGAGCTAATATCTCTTGATAACAATATCCATTCTTCGCCATTCCTTGAGCACCATATTGACTCATCCCAACTCCATGACCATAACCTTTCGTATGAATTTCCACATTACTTCCAACTTGTACAAATTCAAAATCACAAGAACGAAGTCTTAATTTATTATAAACATCCCTGCCACTAAATTCCAATCCATTTATTTTTAAACGAACAATGCGATTA
The DNA here is from genome assembly GCA_022772985.1 of Erysipelotrichaceae bacterium. Lineage (GTDB taxonomy): Bacteria > Bacillota_I > Bacilli_A > RF39 > UBA660 > RUG11198. The sequence goes on from JALEZJ010000060.1 coordinate 6,058, forward strand.
CTAGAACTTCTTTCTAACACTTCCACTTCTAATTTGTTCTCATAAGGTAATCCAAGCTTCTCATAAAATTCTTGCAAACTAATACTAGTACTAAAAGAAAACGTAGCTGCAACTTCTTCATCCCAACAAGATTCTACACTTTTTAAATATGGTAAATCATTAGAAAAAACAACCTTTGAATCTTCCGTATAACCATTGCTAGTAGAAAAAAACATTGCATCAATTACTTCCCCATCATATTCCAAATATTCCATTGAAGTTTCATTAACAGCCTGTCTAACTCTACTTATATATTCAATATAATGATCACCCCATTTATTCTTTAACTCATCTTCATCTAAATAAACTTGATTACTAACAGTATCCACCACATCATATTCCTTATCCTTATTATATAAAATTCTTCTAAGAACATAACTACGACTAGCAACACTCTGTGCTTTCAAAGCCTCTAATTCAAAAGAAACAGGCATTTCACCAGCAACGACACCAACTACATATTCTTCCAAAGGTATTACGTCAATATTCCCATTTTCTCTCATCACCCGAACCATCTGATTAGACAAATAATTTAACTTTACTTCCGTTAATTCACCCACAGACTCATCTAAATAATAAACCACAAAAAAAGGAATACTTATAATTGCTACAGAAAGTATTAATAATCTTTTCATAACTCCCTCTCTTTAACGAAATACTCCTAAAAAATCATTTACAAAATTAACAACTAAATAAGAAATACTAGCAATAATCAACATATACATTATTCTAGCCTGATAATAATTACTTTGCCCCTTTTTAAACATAGCATTAAAATGAACACTATCCATTGCAAAAACGACAATAGGAATAACTAAAACATACAATAATAATTTAACCATTTTTCTCCTGTTTTCTAATCATATCATTTCTTTTAACATATTTATCTACATTAGAAAATGGAGTCAAAATAAACTTCTCTACCATACTCTTTGCCTGTTCTAAATCAATATCTGCACTAAACGTAATTGCATTTACATCATTATGACTCTTACAAAGCATTGCCTCACTAATATTACTAATCTTAGCACAATAAATTCCTTTTATTTTATTAAGAGCAATACTCATTCCAATACCAGTACCACAAATCGCAATTCCTAAATCCACCTCATGCGTATTAATTCCTTTTCCTAATTTAAAAGCATATTTAGGAAAATCAACAGAGTCCACAGTATCAGTTCCATAATTAACAACTTGATACCCGTTATGTTCTAAATATTCAATTAAACTATTTTTTAAATAAACACCTCTATGATCACTACAAATACCTATCTTCATTATAAATCACCTTTCCAATCTTATAATACATATTATATCACAATACCTAAATTTAAAACAATAAATTGAAGTAAAAAAAGAAACCAACTACTTAGCTTCTTTATCAAATCCATATTTTTTATTAAACTTCTCAACTTGTCCCTTCTTACTAGTTAAATTTTGTTTACCAGTATAAAATGGGTGACATTTAGAACATACTTCAACACTAATATTATCTTTTGTTGACATAGTTGTAAATGTATTACCACAAGCACAAGTAACAGTAGCTTCAACATAATTTGGATGAATATTTTTTTTCATGATATCGCTCCCTTCGCCATGACAAAAAGTCATAGATAATAAATTACGTTACTTATTATAACAATAAAATCATTCTTTTTCAACCATTTTTATATAAATTAATCAACTATTTTAATATGAGCACCAACCTTACGAAGCTTACCAACAATGTCCTCATATCCCCTTAAAATATGTTCCACATTGTTAATGGTAGTAATTCCATCTGCAATAAGCCCGCAAATAACCATTGAAGCACCACCCCTTAAATCAGTTGCCACAACCACCTTACCAACCAAATCAGACTTTCCATAAATACTAGCATATTGATTATCAAATACCTCAATACTAGCTCCCATCTTAACGGTATCAGGAATATTCATAAAACGGTTTTCATAAATTGTTTCCTCAATATGACTAATCCCATGACACTTTGTCAAAAATGGTACCAACGGTTGCTGTAAATCAGTAGGAAAACCTGGATAAACCATCGTTTTAACATCAATTGCTTTATAATTACCACCCCGACTAACTCGAACATAATTTTTCCCAATATCAAGCTTCACACCTGCCTCTTCTAACTTAGAAGTTAAACTCTCAATATGACTAGGAATTAATCCCGTAACTTTTAAATTTTTTCCCAATAAAGATGCAACAATAACATAAGTACCCGCTTCTATTCGATCAGGAACTACAGAATAAGTAGTACCATGCAATTTCTCTACACCAATAATCTCAATTTTAGGAGTCCCTGCTCCAGAGATTTGAGCTCCCATTTGATTTAAGAATTCTGCAACATCTACTATCTCAGGCTCCATAGCTGCATTATCAATTACTGTTTTACCACCAGCCAAAACAGCAGCCAACATAATATTAATAGTAGCACCAACACTAGGAACATCTAAGAAAATATCATCCCCAATTAATTTATCTGCAGTAATCGTAAAATTACCATCTTCTTCTTCTACATGAGCACCCAATTTTTCAAATCCTTTCAAATGTAAATTAATAGGTCTCTGCCCAATAGAACAACCACCTGGAAAACACATCTTAACTTTTTTATATTTTCCAAGTAATGCCCCCATAAAATAATAAGAAGCACGCAATTTAGAAGATAATTCGCAAGGAATAACATCATTTATCATATCACTGCTATCAATACTAATAAAATGATCTCCCAACTCTACATCAACACCCAAAGAAGATAAAATCTCTTCCAAAGCATAAATATCACTAATATTAGGAACATTCTTAAGAAGAACTTTATCACCACATAAAATAGCTGCTGGGATCAATGCAACAGCACTATTTTTAGCACCACCGATAGCAATCTCACCACTTAACTTATGATTACCCTCAATCACAATACTAGACATAATTACCACTCCTACCATATTATATAAATTAAAAATTTCTTTTGTTACATAAAAAAATCAATCATTATCTTAACAGAATGTATGAAAAAAGTCAATTAAAATAAGATACTAAGCTTTCTCAAAAAAGAGAATATAAACCAAAATAATTTATAACATTCTCCTAATTTCAAAACAAAAAAATATCACACATTCAATTATATAACTAACTAAAAAAATAATAACATAACAAATAAATACCGTCAATCATTAGATTTCTTTTCAACTGCTTAAAAAAAATATAAAAAAGTCCAATCATAGATACTAACCTACTTTTGGACATAAAAAAAATATTGGCGATTTCCTATTTTTGCTATTCAGCTATCGTCGGCGTTAAACTGCTTAACTTCTGTGTTCGAGATGGGTACAGGTGATCCAGTTTGCTATTTTCACCAATATAAATATTTTATAATTGTTCTCT
>JALEZJ010000064.1 GCA_022772985.1 Erysipelotrichaceae bacterium
CCTTATCTGTATTACAACAAGAAGTATAAATCGTAATTTCATATTTTCCATCTCCTACTTCACAACATCCTCTTTGTTGATCAACAGAATTTAGAATATGAAAAAATTGACTAACACTCTCCATTTCACTATTTCCTGAAACAGAATTCATCTTAACAAACGCCACTCTCACAAATCTAGATTGCGAAGATAAATCTCCTGGGAGTCCAAGTGCACCCATACCACGACTATACTCTTCTAACTTTAAGTTTTCAGCAAAAGTATTATGAGGAGCCTTTGTCGATAAAGACATATAGTTATTTAAACTAAACAGTTGTTTATCAAATGGAGGATTATTCGTTAAAACTCCAACAGGATTATCATATATTTTTATTCCTTCACGAACAGACTCTACCGTAATTGACTCTCTTTTATCAGAAATTAACCAGTGAAGTTCTGCCAGTGGTAGTTGCTCACTAAAAGGGACATTTAATATATTAACATTTTTAAGTAATGTTCTTGCCTCCTCTACTGTTTCACATTGACATAAAATCCATGGTATCAATTCAAATTGACAAATATTGTCCTTACCTTCTTCTTTTTCATGATAGATGGCATTTCCTACAAAATTTAATCCTGCGATTCCCAGTCCTTTTTCATTTACTGCTTCATAATATAAAGGATAATTCCCTTCCACATAAGCCATCCCAATCATAGCATAATGACTTTCTATCAATCCTTTCTCCCGAAAATGAAAGGGATAATTTCTAGGGGTTATAGTTACCTCATCCCCATATGAAAATTCATAGTCTAACGTACGACCAAAATAAAAATCTTTTGTTTGATAAGTTGCTGCTGTACACATAAATTCTTTCCTCCTAATAATTTTTCTTTTCTTTTTTTCTAAAAATACTGAAATCGATTTTCCTACACAATTTATTTTTTCTAATAAATAGAATAAATATATGCTTCTTTTATGTTCCTTATCATTAGAATAAATCATTTACCACAATAGTTCCAAGTACTCATAAAAAATAGTATTAAGTATTTTTCTATTCTAGTAAATTTACTTACTTGCTTTTTTAATTGGATGTCGAAGTACAGTCTTTAATTTACTTGGATTACACTTTCTTGGATCACTTAAATAAATTTCGTGATGATATCGTTTTTCTGTAATATCAACTACATACCCCTTTTTCTTAGCATACTCATCCATAAGTCTTACTGTCATAGCCTCAGTATCATAAGGACCAATATGCATACATTGTACACATAAACCTTCTTCATAAGTGAAAAACTCTACCTTAGAATAATCTTGTTTTTTCTTGATCGATGCTTCTTTTATAGCCCAATCAAAATCTTTCTTTGTAACAAAATCAGGTAATCGAATCAAAGAAATAAACTGGAAATCTTCTTTCTTTTGATAATCAATTCCCTCTACGCCTTCTTGCCACCAAAAACCTTCCAGTGGTGGTACCACGTATTCAAAATATCCATCTATTTTATAATTTCCTTTATAACTCATCTTTATCGTAAACGCAATTCCATATAACAGTCCAATAGACTTCTGATATTCTCCATTTTCTTCATTCGGATTTCCACTACCTCTTACAGCAAGATAATTCATTTTAGGTACCTCTACGATACTAGGTTTATTTTTCGGTAGATAAAATTCCTTATATTCTTTTTTGTAATCAAATGCCATATTCTCCTCCTTACTACATGATCCATACTCATTAAATAATGCTAAGAGTTAATTCTATTATACAACAAAAAGAACAATCTTCTTCAAAATCTGTTCGTTTATTTTAATATTTATAAAAACTTTAACTTGCTAGAGAATGACTCACTGTAAAGATACAATTGTCAGCTAAACTAATATACCAACTTTTCATACTACTTCCATTCAAACTATAAGTATTATCTCCTAATCTAGTGATGGTAACTAATGTTAAAATATCTGTATTTGATTACTCAGCATATACTTTTATTTTAAATTTAAAATAATTACCCCCTAAATTACCACCAATAGAATAAAGAACCAAAATCTCTTTAGAAAATCCTTATTTTTCACTTTGTTTTTTCCATATCTACTGCTTTGATACATAGTAAATAAATATCTGTATTATCTTTTAGATAGAAATAACATTTTATATGATCTGCAACATTATAATACATAATAGGTTTCTTCGTATTATCCCGAACATCTAATAATTCATTAAAATCAGTTAATTTAAATACTTGATAATTTTCTAAATTAGGCATTGTTTCTGTTACAACAATCAAGCGATCGTACTCTTTTAATATCTTTTTTATATATTTATCATAGTTGCTATTTTTTGCTATTAAAACTTTTATTTTACGATATACTTCCATAAAAAACAAAATAGAGATACCAAGGCATAAAATACCGGCAATAAGTAATTTCATATCTTTAATTTGAAGTTCTCCTTCTGAAATGATACTATCTTGATTTTTTGGCTCTTCATAATCTAGTTGAATACTAATTGCTTTTTGAGATAGCGGAATATGAATTGACATAGAACTCTGTCCATCTAATTCATGCTCTTCTATATCCTCAGAGGTAAAACTTCTGTTTATTTTTAAATAAATGTCTAAACTACTACTAGTTCCTACTCCATAGGTTGCTTTAAAATGATTGGCTAAACGATTATAATAATCGTAATCTAGTTGAACACTCTCTTGAATGTGAAGTGATTTAGTATTAGGGATATGTTGGTTATACTTTTCTAGTAAAGTATATTCTTTACTAAAATAATTACTAGTTAGTGTTTCATTATCAATATTAAGGATTGCTATTACTTTATAATCAAAATTAGTATCCATAAGAGTATCTAAGTTAAATTCATAATCAAAAGATAAATCAATATAATCAATTAAACTTGCAATATAACTCATATTTTTTCCAAGATATTCTGATTCATAAAAATCGTTTTCTTTTAAGTATACTTTGTAATCTAAATTGCTTTTTTCAGTATAAGAAATTTTCTTACTTGGATTTATAAAAATAGAATTTCCAATAAAATATAAGCTATCTCCCAATAAGAATATTGCTAATAGGATGTTAAATATTACTCTGGAAATATAACTTAAATATATTTTTTCTTTTTTTGGATAAGTAATAGATTCCGATTTTTTTTCTAATAAAAAAGTTTCATTTTTTTGTGTCCTTGTTGTTTTACTCTTTTTGCTTGTAGTTTCTTTTTTCTTTTGGACTTGTTTTTGATAATGTAACCTTTTCTTCATAGAAACCACTTCCTCCTTATTTATTCTTTTTTATAACTCACTTAAAACTACCGTTGGATAACCAATCCATAGTATTTTCACCTTCACAACACCAACTACATTTTCTTCAGGAATTTTATAATTATCTTCTGTTAAATTGGCATCCCCTTTTGTATAAAAATAAAGTTCATCTCTTACTTTTTGAATATTTGTAACTCTATGAACGACAATTCTTTTTTTCATGTTTTAAAGAAAAATCATTAGTCATAATACTAGGAAGTAACGTTAAAGCACAAAAGGAAAAAACATCTTTAAAATCAGTAATATTGATAAGTATCCAAGAAGAAAATATATCAAGTACGATAAAAAATACAGTGGTTAAAAATCATTAAAAAGATATTTTCTGATACTTTGGTCAAAATTTCCCATCTTAAATATTCTGTCAATAAAATGGGCAAAACAATCGGAAGAATACAAGTTTTTATTCCATACCAATTCAAATAATTACTTGTCTTGGCAAATCCAATTAAAATACCAAATAGATAATACAACATAAAAAACAAAATAAAGAAAATGATAAGATTTAAAATCATATCTTTCACATATCGATAATTTGTTTTTTTCATATCCTAATAGAAACTTAAAACTGAATATGAAAAGAAGTAATAAAATAATATTTTTATAATTACTTAATATGCCATAGTCAAAACTACTTAAAAGTATCATGATGAAGCCTAAGAGTTCAAACCTGATAACGTGAACATAACTTTTTCATTATGACTGCTTTCAAATAATCTTGATGAAGCATATTAAGACATTTGTCTTTTATATGCTTTAATCTACTGATCCGTAAGTAAGTACAATATCTCCAAAAGCAACTGTGAAATCTCCATCTGCTCTTGTACCATCTGATGCATATTCAATAGTTACAATTACTTCTTCATAAGTATCAATTGCTAATAAATGACTACTAATTGCAGCATTTGATCCTGTAAAGTTATCACTACCTACTTTTACAGATACACTAATTGCACTACATGCAGCTTGTACCATAGTATCATCTGTACCACTACCAGCTGTACATACTTTAGTAGCAGTTTCTCCTGATACATTATTATAAGTTACAGTGTTTAAATAAGCATCATATTTTCCAGCATTATGTGCATAGAAAGAATAAGTGACAGTTTGTCCTGGTGCTGTAAAATTTGCTTTTAATCCAGTAATTTTAGGAGCATTACTGTTATCAATGGTTGCATCTTCAGCAGTTACACCTGAAGTTCCAGTTGCCACTCCAGATACAGTACCTGGTGTCTCAGCAGTATTTACAGTTGAAAAATTAACGTCAAAATCAGTTGCTTCTGGTGTTACAGTTGCACTTGAACTAATTGTTAAATCATTAGAAAAGGCAGCAAAACCTACTGATAGACCAATAACAGCAACACATAATGCAATAATTGCAATCATTTTTGTGCTACGATCTTTTTCCATATTATCACCACCTTTCCTCTTAAAAATATCAATAGAAGAAATAAAAGAGTTTATCATGTTCTAAACTTACTTACTTGCTTACTAGAGTCAACTATTTTATTATTCACTCCTATTATGTTTACCATTATACCATACAAAATTTATTTAGGAAATACTTTTCCTCTCTTTTTTTCTATTCCAAATATTTAAAAAATATATATTCTTATTTTCCCTAGAAAATTATCTTATTCCTTAATTTTTTTCTTAATAAATATTTGATTTTTCTATCCTAACATGAATAAAAAACTAAAATAAATATTAAAAAAGCAATATCGTCTAATTGAATATTACTTCTTTGTCCCAATACTTTTATTTAAAAATAGATTAAAATAGAATTTTATACCTTTATTATTGTATAATCAACCAATTGCTTTATAAATAAAATCAATGATAAATAAAATAGTAAATAGATAAACAATTGGAGATACTTCTTTTCCTTTTTTATTAAAAAGATTCACTACAATATAAAACATAAACCCAAATTGAATTCCTGTTGTAATAGAATAAGTAAGTGGCATCATGACAATGATAAAAAATGCTGGAATTGCAATTAAAACATCTTTCCAATCAATCTTTAAAATATTTTCCATCATCGATAATCCCACAAAAATTAAAATAGGAGCAATTGCCGACATGGGAACACAAGCAACAATAGGCGCTACTAATAAAGATAATCCAAAGCATACTGCCGCTGATACTGCAGTTAGTCCTGTCCTACCACCTGCTTCTATTCCAACACTACTTTCTACATAGGTAGATACATTACTAGTACCAAGAAGTGCCCCTATGATTGTAGCAGTAGAATCACAAATTAAAGCCTTTTCCAAATTAGGAGACATATTGCCATCTTTATCTAATTTAAATATTCCAGCTTTTTTTCCTGTCCCAATAAATGTTCCAATTGTATCAAATAAGTCAGAAATAACCAAAGTAAACAATGTCATAATAACAACAACAACTCCGGCCTTAGCCGTAAATAAGCCTACAAAATCCAATTTCAAAAAAGTAGGCTCGATCGATGGAATAAAAGAATAATTAGAGAAATCTGGTAAACTTGTAACATTTAGAAATAGTCCAATAACTGTAGTGATACCAATTGATTTTAAATAAGCATTTTTTGTTTTCCGTGAAACTAAAATTCCCGTAACGAATAATCCAATTACAGATAATATCACTTCTTTGTTGTTAAAAGTCGCTAATCGAGGAACAACATCCCCTGCCTTTGCCATACCATTTTCAACAAGTGATACTGAAAATTCAATTAATCCAGCACTTTTTAAGCCAATATAAGTAATAAATAAACCAATTCCTACTGTAATCGCATTCTGCATAAATTCTGGAATTGCTTGAATAATTTTCTTTCTTACATTAGTTACAGTAATCAAAACATTCACAACACCACAGATAAAAACCATTGCTAAAGCCTGTTGCCAAGTAAATCCTAACGTTCCACAGATGGTATAAGTAAAAAGTGCATTTAGTCCTAGTCCAGCACTTTGAACATAGGGTACATTGGCAACAATTCCTAAAAGTAAAGTTCCAATCATAGAAGCAAGAATTGTTGCAACATAGACAGAATTATAATCCATTCCAGCCTCAGATAAAATTGCAGGATTTACAAAAATAATATAGGACATAGCCATAAAAGTTGTAATTCCCGCGATTACTTCCGTAAAAACAGTTGTTTTATTTTCCTTTAATTGAAATAACTTCTCTAACATAATTATACTCCTTTTTTGCTAGTTTTTTTACTTTTTAAGTATAACATAAAAAGCTAGTATTGGATAGTTAAAATATAAAAACATTTTTTTAAAATTGCTTACAAATTAAAGAAAATCAAATATTTTATAAAACTTATTTTAAATTAGGGTATGATGTAAATTATGATATCACATACTTTGATAAAGAACTTGCCAGTAAGATGTTTGATAATAAATTTATTCCTTATCATTGTGAATTTTTTAAAGCAGGAATTACCGCTATTATTAAAATGTGGTTAAAAAATGATTGTAAAGAAAGTCCAGATGATATTTTGGAAATTATCGAAAGTGAATATAACAATAGGACTTAAAAATCGCTATTGTTATTTTATACATAGATGAATGCTATTTCACAGGATAAATTCATAAATTAAGAAAAAATTAACCTCTATACTAATTAATTAATATTTGCTATCATATTATCAGAAAGTAGGAATTGGTAATATGGCAAGAAAATCAAAGGAATTGACTGATATATTAGAATTATTCAATG
>JALEZJ010000067.1 GCA_022772985.1 Erysipelotrichaceae bacterium
TTAAATTAAACAGAACTTTTCAGAAATAAGAACTTTTTTCTGTGATTATTCTATTTTTATTGAAAAACTTTCTATTTTTTGTTATGATAACACTATAGAAATAGAAAATACAGAGGAAGGAGTAAACATGAAAAAAGAAAATCTCAAATCAATTATCATAATAGGGATACTGGTTACTTTTTCGTTAGGTTCAACCTATGCCTTTCTAAATTTTAAAGCTTCGAACAATACTGCAACTGGTGTTGGTGGATGTTTTCAAGTAAATTACAGTGGTCAAGCAATTAACAACCTTTCATTAGAAAGCTCATCTACCTATACAGAAGGAGCAAGTTCAGACATTATATTGTCAAAATCAAGTGATTGTGATATATATACGGAAGCAGACATTTATCTTTACACGAATACTACAACAACAGCTCCCATTAGTAATGGGGCATTAAAATATAAAGTAGTAAATGGTAGTACTACTATAGGAGAAGGAGCCATCACATCAACAGGTGACAAAAAATTAGCGACCGTAACTTTAAGTACTACATCTACAACCTATAAAGTTTACCTATGGATAGATCCCGATATCTCCAATGGAACATTTAATGATACTACTTATTCCGGTTATATATATGCAAATGCAGTTCAAACTTCTACAATAAAAGGAACCTAATATAAATCTGAAAAGTTATTTTAGAAGTTACTTCAAGATAAAAATCTACCGTAATTTCTATCAAAAAAGATACATCAAATCTAGATATATCAAATGAATAAATAAAATTTTATTTCACAAGAAATATAAATAAATTCATCTATCATTTAGATGATTTTTTTTGTGGATAGAAACTTCAAGATAATCTGGAGTTCAGTTAAGTTTTTTGCACTGAATTCTGAAATTTAAAACTCCTTTGCTATAAATTACATTGCAATCTGCCAACTACAAGTAAATAAGCAAAGGAAGTAAGTCCAATGAAGGTTATAAATAGTCTATCACACACGAAAATGAATTTGTAAATACTTTATAGCTTACTACAGTGATTATTTTTAAGAGAAATTAAATTAAAAGATAATAAAAACCACATCTCAAATTTTGAAATGTGGTTTTCAGATCCCTAATTTTGATGAACTTGCATTTTTACTCTTTAAAATTAAAATTCCTAATGTAAAATGAAATTAGAATAAGGATTTCATTTATAATTTCCCAAACAAAAATTTTAGGATTAAAAAAATATTTTTAAACATCTTACTGAATAGTTATATTCTATAATATCAGCTATGAATACAAAAAAATTAATTTTTTCTTTTTTAACATCTTAGTTGAAATAAAAAAGTAAGAAACTATTTGATTTCTTTACCACAATGTCCACAATACTTAGAATTACTATCAAGTGAGTTTCCACAATAAGAGCAAAAGTTTTTTTGATTTGTGTTATCAGAAAAGCAGCCATTGTGAACAGCATTAGAAGTATCCATTTGGGTAGTACCATTTTGAATTGGACCATGCTCACTAACAACCACAGAATCATCAAATTGATAGTTACTTGATAACCCAACCAACGGAATCATAATTACTGGAAATAGTGTCATCAATATAGCAAATCCAACATCTTTGTGTAGTTTTTTACTAATATTGTAGTAAGCAAAAAATGTAGCTACAACAGATGCAATAGAGACAATAAAATCAAAATTTTCTATATCTTTTATTGAAATTAAAGAAGAAAGCATTATAATCAAAGCATACCACCAAGCAAGACCGGAAATTTCGACTAGCACCCAAGTATTATAAAATGGGATAATTGCTTCCCAGCCTTTCCTTCCAGCTTTCTGAAATAAGTTCCATAAGCCTACAATATACAAAATAAACAAACCAAGTATGATCACAACCGCAAATATTCCAAACATCCCTAAAAGCATTAGCATTTTAAACACTCCTCTCTAAATTAATTGTAACAAATAAACGTAAAAAAAGAAAGCTTTTTTAATTTCGTTTATAACAATCATATAACGTTTTTTTTAACAAAAAAACTAAAAATCTGATAAATTTTACCTTCTTATTATGATCAAATCTAATATTTATATAAAATTTTTCAACTTTTCCTTTTAAATATTAAAAATATGAAAATGACTTCAAAAGTATCAAATTTATTTTTTATACGATTGTATCTCTTTCATGATGTTTCTAAATTATCATTAATTATTAGCAATTTAAGAAAGAAGAAAAAGAGTAATATCTCACTAATTTTTTAAAGCATCTCGTAAGTTGTAAAATAAAATAACAATCTGTTTTTTAGTGAAGTTCTTGGCATACACCACTAGCTGGTCTATAAAAACAATGATTTTTATATCTTCCAGCTAAATTTTGATCCCACCAAGTACTCTTACACGCTTCACCATTATTTGGAGCATAAAACCATAATGCATTAGTAGCTGGATAATAATATTCTCCACGAATGACTCGTCTTGCTAAATTTTTTTCCATTTCAGTTGGATTTCCATAAAACAAACTACTACTTGGTCCTGAAAAACCACCAGGTGTTTATTAGTTAGTACAACTTAAATTTAATCTCAAATTTTTCCTTAGATTCAAAGACAATGCTATCAATTATAGTCATCCAAAATTCTCTTTTTTCTTTATTTTCTAACTTATGATAGAGTATTTGCCAATCACTTTCTAGAAATTCTTTCAATTTAGAAAAATCCATTTTTTCTTCTGATTGTTCTTCTGTTTCAAGTTCTTCCAATTGTAATTTGAGAGTAGAGTATTCTTTTTTATAAATATCTAACTCTATCATATCTTCTAAATACAAATTAGTCAACTTTTGTAATTTCTTTTTTAACTGAACTTTTTCATTAGGATTATTCTTTTTACATTTTTGTTCATTTAAATGTTTGTTTTCTAATTTGTTTATTTCTTCTTCTATACAAGATTCGATATTATCTAATAAATATTTTTCTAAATTAAGTTCAGAAATGTGGATATGATTATCACATAGGTCAGTTAATGCATTCTTACAAATATAATAATGCTTTCCTTTTGAATGCTTACCAGCAAGTTTTCTCCCACATTTGCAATAAATAAATCGATTAAATATATAATCTGTTTTGTTTCCATTTTCAGAAGTACCAGTATGTTTTTTTACATTGCTCTTTAGTAATTTTTGAACTTTATTAAATTTTTCAATATCTACAATAGTAGGGGAGAAGTCTTCAATAATTTCTATTTCTTTAGTTTTTTTTCTAATGTGTCTATATTGACCAATATAAGCAGTATTTGTTAAATATAATCTTACACTTTCATAACTTCTTTTTTTTATATTCTTTTGAAACCATCTTGTAGTTTCACTAAGATTATTTGTTTCAATGTATTTATCAAATAACTGATTAATTTGATCTGCTTCTTCTTCATTAATTACTAATCTTTTATTTTTATCTATATCATATCCAAAGATTTTAGCACCAGAGCAAACAGTCCTAGCAGTATGATATTTATATTTATTAACACGATTAATTCGTTCTGAGTCTTTATTTCTTTCATGTTCTGCAAGATTAACTTTAAGATTAAATATAAATCTACCATCAGAAGTAGAAATATCTATATCATCCTCGTCTATTGCTCTAAAAGCAGTATTATGTTTGTCTAATTCTACAAGTAAATTATTAGCATCTCTTACATTCCTAGAAAATCTGTCTAATTTAGTAAATATAATTAAGTCAATATTATCTAAATCTTTTAATAATCTTACAAATTCTTTCCTTTTAGCAATAGTTCCAGCAGACACACCTTCATCTATATAGTAATCATATATTTTCAATTTATTTTCTTTGCAATATCTAGTTAAACTATTTTTTTGATCTTCAACAGAAATACCAAACTTACGTTGTTCTTCTGTGGACACACGACAGTAAATTGCAACATTTCTAATTTCATTTTTCATTATAGCACTTCCTTTTCTTTAAATTCTATGCTATAATTGTATAGAAAAACCTATACAATTATATTGTATTTTAGTGTTCGACTAAGTGTTTTTCACCTGACTAGTTCTGTTCCAGCAGTTCTAGTCTTTTTCACGAATAATAAGTATCTTGTATAAACTCAGTAATCTTTTTTAATATTTCTTTTTTTCTTTCTTCACTGGGTGGATTCATAACTTTAGCTGTTAACTTTTTCTTTTGTTCATTTTTCATAATTGTTCCTCCACGTACTGTATTATACACTAAAAATTTCCAAAATCAACTATTTTTATTTTACTATGAAATAGGGGTGATTGGATGAGTAACTTAGAAAAGTTCTATTTATACTTAAAGAAAAACGCTATATATAAGCAGTTTATTAAGTTAATAGAGCAGTTAAAAAGCACCAAGTAAGGTGCTTTTACTAATAGCCAGTCACTTCATGATAATCACAATGGTCAACATTTTCCACATCACTAAACATAGCCATTGCTTTAAATTTCCAAGTTTGATTTCCTAACAAATTGTTTGTATTATCAATAGCAGTACCTAAATTTGTACCATCTTTATCGTAACAAATAAATTCAATTTGTACATAACTATAATCTTTGTCAGTATTATTAGTAACAATTCCTTCTATATAATGTGCAAAACTATAATCATCTGCGTATTCAGAAGTAATTTCATAACTAAATTTTTCCTTATTTGTTGTAGATGTATCAGTATTACTATTACTATTGTTATTACTATTGCTATCACTACCAAATGCAGCACCAATTATTGCTAATACAACTATAACAATAATTGCTATTAAACAACCATTGGCACCTTGTTTCTTTCTACAATTAGGACATATTTTAGCTTTCTTATCTATCTCTGTTTGACAATATTTACACTTCTTCATAATACACCTCACTTCCTACTTCTTATTTATATTAAAACTCCTGTACTAGCAAGTTTTAATCAATTATTTACTTCCTTTCAAAAATTCCTTATTATTCACTAAAAATTTCATAGCATTATCTAATTCTTCATCAGTTAAATCTTCATTACCATTCATAAATCCCACTTTTTGTAGTGCTTTTTTTAATGTTTCTATTTCTTTTAATTCATTATCTTTTAAATTAGTAGCAGAAATTTCATTATCCAATAAGTAATCAATAGATACATTAAAATATTGAGATAACTTTTTTAATGTGTCATTATCGGGCTGTCTTTCTCCACGTTCATACATACTTATAGAACTTAAAGAAATACCAATCTTATCAGCTAATTCTTTTTGTAAAAGTCCTTGATTTTCTCGAAGCTTTTTTAATTTGTTACCATTCATTTTTACCACTTCTTTCTTATAAAATATAGCACATGTAGTGTAAATAAAAAGTTTTTTTTACAAATTGATTAATTTTAATTGACATTGCACTTTAAGTGTGATATTATTAAGTTACATTACGGGAGGTGAAATATGGAAAAACTAAGAAATTTTAGGGAACAACTAGGTAAAACACAAGAGCAAATGGCAAATGACTTTGAAATTTCAAAATCGTTTTATGAGAAGATAGAATCTGGAACAAAAAAACCAGGAAGAGAACTCATAGAAAAAGTCAAAAAAAAATATCCATTCCTAGATGTTAATATTTTTTTAGAATAAAATTACACTCTAAGTAAAATGAATAGAATAATATTTACAAAAAGTGCCTGATATTATACCATCAAAAAGGTATAAGTCAAGAAGAAAGGATAGATTAAATATGAGTAAATTAAAATTAAAACTTAATAACAAAGGTTATTTAGATGAATTTACTTTAAACGGTAAAAAGTTAGGTGAAAATATAACTAAACTAACGTTAATTATGGAGCCAAATACAAGTAATGAACCAAAATTAATATTAGAGTATATGGGAGAAACAGAAATAGAAGGAAATATTGAAATAGAAAAAAAGAAAGTTAAACAAAGTTAACTTACTATAGGTATATCAGTTATTATATTTTCTAATATGGCAATAGTTAGAGGTTCAGCCATTTTAGAAACTTTACTTAGAACTTTTTTCCATAACTTATCATCTTTAAGTTTAGAAATAAAAGTATGACCTTGAATTGTAATATCTTCAATTTTAAAATCAGCAAGAACATTTCTTCTGCCCTTAATTAAATTAGCTTCGACTAATTTTTGACAAGTGTACAATAATTCATCTGATGAATAGTTTAAATGAGAATTTAAAATTGAAATATCTTGTCTATATTCAAGATTATTTTCTAAGTATAGCATAATATCTCGAATGCAATTAGCATTTAAAGTCACTTTTGTACCTCCTTTCAAGTTAATTGTAAAGGAGTATAAAAAAATAATCAATAATTAATCAAATATCTAATTATTAAAGAAAGGATAAAGTATGAATCAAAGATTTGAACAATTGTATCTTAAATTCAAAAGAGGAAACATTGATTCAGAAGAAGAAAAGGAATTAATGGAATTAGTTAAAAGAGAACATGAGATAGAAATAGAGCGAGAAAATAAATTAATGATTTTAAAAATAGGAATATTTGTTTTAGGATTTTTACTAGGTATGGTGATAATAAACCTAAAATGAATATAAATAATTGTTGAATATAAGGAGAAATATAGTTATTAAAGAAAGGAATAAAAATGAATATAGAAATATATGAGTTAGAAATTATTGATACAGGATGTAATGAAGATTTAATTTTGAAACTAAATGGAAAACAACTAGATCTAGAAGAGGTAGATGAGTACAGCATTATAAGAGATACGAGAGATATTATTTTAGAGCTTAAAAAAGGTAAATTTAAAGTTGAAAGATACCTTATAGATAAAGTAAAAGCCTCAATTGATTTTACAAATGAGACTTACAGATTCTGTTCAAGAATGAAAAAAAATAATTAAGGTATTAGTTTAGAAATATAATCAATTACTTTATCAACTTTATTTTGAAATCTGTGTTCCATATAAATGATACAATCTGAGGTAAGAGAGTAGTTTCCTAAAATATCTAAATTAATTAATTTGTTAGATTTTAATTCATCGAGACTATATCTAAATTCTTCACGATTAACATTTGGAAAATCACTTTCAATATTATGGGTACTGAAAACTTTTTTCTTATCGTTTATGTATTCTTTATATATTAAACACAGAGTTTTATCAGAATATTTAGTTAAATCTAAATTCAAAATTATCACCTCACTTTCTAAACAAAATTATAAAGTGAGTAAGAGTTAAAGTAAAGAATAAAAAGAAATGTAAAAGTTTGTCGAACACAACAATATGATTAATTAGGGAGGTAGGTTATGCAAGAAGGATTTAGTATAACCCCAAATCAAGCAAATGCCTTGATTGATAAATTATATGAAATTTGGGGGAGAAAATTTGGAGTAGAAATAACTTTAATAAGAAAAGGTGAAAAGAATGAAAAAGAAAAAAAGAATTAAATGGGGAAATATTGGTATATTGGCAATGTTTATTATATGCAGTTTATTAGTAATAAGTGATTTTATAACATTAGCTACAAGTACTGCAAGTTTAACTTATTATGGTGCTATTACTGGAATATTAGCATTAATAGTTATGGACTTTTGCGGAGAATATTTATATGATGAAATGCAATAAAAAAAGATTTATAAGTTGGGAAAGAACTCATAAATCAAATAAAATTTAACTAAAAATTTCGGGTTAATCATAACACGATTATCCCGAAATGTCAAATTTTAATAAAGTGAGGAGAATATATGAAAGAAAAAGAATTAATAAAATTAGTAGAGCCTTTGCAAGAGTGGTTAATAAACAATTATAATCCACATTGTTCTATTTTAATTAAAGATGGTGAAGTAAAAATATTGAGCGATGAATTATCAATACCATTAAATATTGAAGATTAAACGCGATAATAATGATGTTGTTTTTGGAATATAGCAAGTTCCTTTCCTAAAGATGAAGAAGAAATAAATTGTTTATACTGATTTTCTGAAACGTTTGTATAAGCAAATATAGCACCATCTTTAAACTGGATGTACATAGTGTTATTATTCCAACCGACAGCAGACATTCTACTTGAATTTACGGGTCTTAAATTCATACTTTTTCACCTCACTTTCTAAGGTGATTATAACTTAAATAAAAACTAAAATAAAGGGTTAGGTTGAATGTAGAACTAGGAGGAATAATGAATGATAATAGTGGATTCATAGTTATTCATAGAAAAATACTAGATTGGGAATGGTATGGAGATACAAATACAGTTAGATTATTTATCCATTGCTTATTAAAAGCCAATTGGGAGAATAAACAATGGCAAGGAATTGAAATTAAAAGAGGTTCATTTGTTACAGGTAGAAAAATACTTGCAAAAGAAACAGGATTATCAGAGCAACAAGTAAGAACGTCATTAAATAAGTTAATTTCAACCAACGAAATAACCAAAAGAACGACTAATAAATACACTGTACTTACAATAAATAACTATTGTAAGTATCAAGACTACAACCAACAAATAACCAACAATCAACCAACAAATAACCAACAAATAACCACAACTAAACAATTAAACAATAAAACAAATAATAATATCATCAACATCTACGAATTCATCGAACGAGAATTTGGAAGAACATTAAGTTCCGTTGAATATGAAGAAATAAATAATTGGAAAGACACAGAATTAACAAGGTATGCTATTAAGCAAGCAGTTTTAAATAATAAATGTGGTGTTAAATATATTTCAAGAATATTAAGTGCTTACGAAAGAGAGAACGTAAAGACAGTTCAACAAGCCCAGGAAAGGGAAAGACAGTATATCGAAGCAAAAGGTAAAAAGAAATATAATACAAATTATGTAGCACCAGTTCCAGAATGGCTTAATCAAGAAACAAAAAGAAAAGAGGTAGTGTATACAGATGAACTTCAACGAGAATACGAAGAATTTGAAAGAGCGATTAAAAGGAAGTAAGTTCAAGCTTCTTTACAAAGGTGATTTGTTTGAAAGCTTTGAATACGATGAAAGATTAGAGATGTATCAGTCAAGTATTGGATTCTTATCAATCAAAAAAGTATTTGAAATTAACAAAGGTTTAGAAAAAGATTTAAAAATAATCTGGGGAGAATAAAAGTGGAATTTAGTTATGAAAATATAGAAATAGGTTATTTGGTTGAATGCAGTAGTTTGGGACTAATCTGTAATGGTGATACTGAAAAAATAGAGGTAGAACATTATGAACAAAAAGAAAAAGAGGTAAAAATTAATGAATGAAATTTTAAAAATAGAAATAAACGAAAATCAAGAGCCAATTGTTGGAGGAAGAGAGTTGCACGAGGTTTTGGGAATAGAAACACCATATAAAAAATGGTTTGATAGAATGTGTGAATATGGATTTATTGAAAATCAAGACTATTGTACAGTTGGACAAAAATGTCCAATCGCAAATGGCGGATATCAAGAGATTACTAATCATGCTATTAAACTAGATATGGCAAAAGAAATTGCTATGATTCAACGAAACGAAAAGGGAAGACAAGTAAGAAAATATTTTATCGAAGTAGAGAAAGATTTTAACAGTCCAGAGAAAATTATGGCTAGAGCATTAAAACTAGCAGAGAACAAAATTAATACATTAAATATCAATGTTCAAGAATTAGAGGACAAGTTAGAAGAACAGGTACCAAAGGTAGTATTTGCCGAGGCAGTACAAACATCAGAAAATAGTATCTTAATCGGAGACTTAGCAAAGATACTAAGACAAAATGGATATGAGACAGGTCAAAATAGACTATTTAATGATTTAAGAAATATGGGATATTTAATCAAGTCAGGAGAGAGAAAAAATATGCCAACTCAAAGGAGTATGGAATTAGGATTATTTGAAGTAAAAGAAAGAGCAGTAGTGAATCCTGATGGAAGCAATAGAATTACCAGAACAACAAAAGTTACAGGTAAAGGACAGATTTATTTTATAAACAAATTAATAAAGGAGAATTAAGAAAATGGAAGAAAAGAAAGAAAAAATTAAATTAAATTTATTCCAAAAGATACAAAGGTGTAGGGTTGAGTTACAAAACTCAAATTTAAAGAAATCAGGAAAAAATAAATTTGCAGGATTTAGTTATTATGAATTAGCAGACTTTATACCTAAAGTAAATGAATTGTTTGATAAATACAAATTATTTAGCCAATTTACTTTACAAAATGATATAGCAACATTGGAAGTATTTGATACAGAAAATAAAGTAAAATTTAATGAATATGAAACTTACGAAAGTATTACATTTTCAAGTCCAGTAGCTGAAATAGTTATTAAAGGAGCAAATGCAATTCAAAGTCTAGGTGGAGCAAATACTTACATGAAAAGGTATCTTTACTTGAATTTATTAGAAATTGTTGAAAGTGATAGTTTTGATGCAGTATCAGGAAAAGATATAGAGAATAGTCAAAAAGTAATAAAGAGTAACAGCAAATCAACAAAGAACTTAACTCAAGTTGAAGAAAAAGAAATATTAGATTTAATGCAACAAATGAGAGAATTAGCAGACTTAACAAATACTAACTATGAAGAACTACTAAAATATTATAAGGTAGATTCTAATTCAAATATGACACTAGAACAATTAAGAGATTGTGTTAAAAATCTTAATTTGAAGAAACAAAAAATTGAAATGTTAAGAACAAGTGGACAGGAGGTAGAATAATGAATCCGTTTGAATTAAGTGCAGAACAACAAATAAATTTAGTTGAAAAAGTAACTAGTGATGATGAGATAACATCGATGGCTAAGAGAGTAGAAGAACTGGAATTAAAAATAAATAGTTTTAAGGAGTTAGAAAAAAACTATAAAAATTCTAAGGAAGATTTAAGATTAAAGATGATTGCCAAAGGAATTAAAACATGGACATTAAATAGTGGTACAAAAATAACAGCTAGTGAGGATACACCAGCAAAAGATAATTTTGTTACACACTTTTGTGAGGAATTGTTTAAGAAAGACTATCCAGATTTATACAAAGAATATTGCAAAGAGTTTAATGATAGGACAAGCCCTAGAAAAGGCTCATTGAGAATAACTTTATCAAAGGAAAGGAGTTAATAAGGAATGATCAATACAGTTGAATATTATGCTGGAACTTATCCAGATTATGAAGATACATATGAACAAGCATTTGAAGAAGAATACGAATTAGATTATGCGGATGAGTATCATGAATTAGAAATGTTAGGAGAGATAGAATGAAAGTAATGATTAGTCAGCCTATGAAAGGCAAAACGAATGAAGAAATAAAAAAAGAAAGAGAATCAATTGTAAAAAAATTAGAAAAAGAAGGACATGAAGTAATTAATACTATTATTGATGACTTTCTCGAAGGTGAAGGTAATGATTATGCTATTAGATGTTTAGCAAAGTCAATTGAGTTTATTGCAAGTGTAGATTGTGTAGTATTTATGAACGGTTGGAATGAAGCAAGAGGGTGCAGGATAGAACATCAAGTAGCATTTGATTATGGAAAATTTGTAAGAATAATGGAGGACTAGATAATGGGATTAAATAAAGCAATTTTAATAGGGAGATTAACACGTGACCCAGAAGTTAGATATACTCAATCTAATAGAGCAGTAGCTCAATTTACATTAGCAATAGATAGACCTTTTACCAATCAAGAAACTGGTGAAAGGGAAGCAGACTTTTTAAATATTGTTATATGGGATAAGCCTGCTGAAAACGTTGGTAAATATACACATAAAGGTAGTCAAGTAGCAGTGGAAGGAAGAATACAAACAAGAAATTATGAAAATAATGAAGGTAAAAAAGTATATGTCACTGAAATAATAGCTAGTAGAGTTCAATTTTTAGATTCTAAAAAAGATGATAGTAAATTTGAAAGTATGCCAGAACCACCAATATCCCAAGAATCAACTAATCAACAAGAAGAAAACGATCCATTTGAGGCTATAGCTGAATCAATAGAGAATGAAATGGACAGTTTGGAGTTGCCCTTTTAAATATGGAAGAAGTATGGAAAGATATACCACAATTTAGTGGATATCAAGTTAGTAATCTTGGTAGAGTAAGAACATTTAATAAAGTAACATTTACAGAAAAACACGGAAAAAGACATTGGAAAAATAGAATATTAAAGTATAAAGGAAATAACTACCAAACGGGATATAGAGTTGATTTATGGAAAAATAATAAACCTCATACTATGTTAGTAGCTAGATTAGTTGCATTTACTTTTTATGAAAAAGACATAAATAATCAAAATTTAACAGTAAACCATATTGATGGAAATAGACTTAATAACAATCTTAGTAACTTAGAATTAATTTCCTTAAAAGAAAATATTCAACATGCTTTTAGAACTGGATTACAAACAACACAGAAAAAAGTTCTAATAACAGATAAAATAACAGGTACCAAAATATATCCATCAAGTTTGTTAGAAGGAAGTCTATTAATAAGGCAAAATAAAGGTTATTTATCTTCAAAAATTAAAAGAAATATATTTGAAAATAAAAGATATAAATGGGAAGTTCTTTGAGGAGTTGATACTATGCAGAATAAAAATGAATATCTAATAGCATTAGAAAAAGCAATTAAATATTTAGGAAAAGAAAAGAAGAAAGCCACTACTAGAAATGAAAAACTAGAGATAAGTGAGACTCAAGAAAGATTAAGTAGTTTGTATTATGAAATAAAGAAAGGCTAATTATGAAGATAACAGGTAAACCAGAAGAACTAGCAACACAATTATTTAAGTTAGATAAAGATAAATTATATGAAATAAAAGAGTATAAAAAACTAAGAGGTAGTCAAGCAAATAGATATTTTCATAAATTAGTAAACGAACTCGCAAGATACAATCGTGGTATAGGACATGCTATATCAGATGATGAAATGAAAATAAATATTAATTTAGCCTATGGAACTATAGCAACTAGTAATGATGGTACAGTATTAGGTGCTAAAGTTCCTAAAGGTACTAATTTAGAAGTATTTTATCCATATTCAAAATGGTATAAAGAAGAAGAAAATTGCGATTGTTATATATTTTATAAAAGAACTAGTGAATTAAATTCAAAAGAATTTTGGCAACTAATAAAAGGAGTAGAAAAAGAATGTCAAATGGTAGGAATAGAAATACTAGAGGAGAGGGAATTTAGGTTGATGATGGAAGAATACGAAAGGAATTGCAAATATGAAATTAAAAATAGTTGATAAAGCAAAATATGAATTATTAGAAAAAATAGCAGAGAGAACTGATAATTATATTAGTCAAATCAAAACAGATATTAAAAAGATTGATTCTTTAAATAATAAAATAGAAGAATTAGAAGATTTAGTAAAAAATATCACTATTTTATTTCAAGAAAAAGAGAATCAAAGAAGAAAAAATGCCAGTAAAGTTGGAGGACTACAAACTAGTTTAAATAAAGAAAAAAATAAAGCAAAAGAATTATTAAAATATAAAGTTATTCTAGAAAATAAAATCGATGAAAATAAGAATAAAATGGAACTTAAAGATTTAGAAATAAAAGCAAAAGATGCTGAAATTCAAATGTTAAGAGGAAAAGGTAAAAAGAAGAATGTTGAAGATTATAAAAATTTTGTTGAATGTAGAAAAGAATTAGAAAAGAGGTCAAGAAGTGAAGAATAATGATATTGCTATAGTAGGATTTAGTTTGGGTTTTGGTGTAATGTGCTTTATTTGGGGAGTTTTGTGGATGGTAATGTGTTTGGATTATAAAGAACAAGTAAGTAGATTAGAACAAGATCTAATTGATTATAAATGGCAGTTAGAACAAGTTCCTTATATTTGCAATAATAATTAGGAGGTTTAAAATGAATATTAATGATTTGAGAGAAAAGGTTCAAAACGGTGATTTTGATGATAATGAATTAATAGATTTAGTTCTATATCTAGAAAGAGAAAATCAGGTCTTATTAGAAGAAAATCAAAAATACAAAGAAGTAATTGATAAAGCAATAAAATTTATAGAAGATACTTATTATTCAAAAAATACAACTGATATAGATAGCATAGTTTCGTCTAGTGATAAGTTGATTAAAGTAAGAGAAATACTTAAAGAGGTGAAATAAATGAATAGAGAAGAATATATAGGCATTTTAGAAATTGATAATGCAGAGTTAAAAAAAGAAAATCAAGAATTAAAGAAACAACTTGAAACAATTAATAAAAAATATAATTTCGAAAGCAAATATAGAGAAAAAAATTATAAAATGTTAAGAGAAAAAGATACTCGACAAAAAGAGTTTATAGAGTATTTAGAAAATGAAATAGAATTATGTGAATTGACTTCTGATTTAATATTTAATCATAATAAAGAAATGAAAATTTACAAAGAAATTTTATCAAAATATAAAGAAATAATAGGAGGTAAAGAATGAAAACAATTTATAATCATCCAATAACCAGTGAAAAAGGAATTGATTATGTATTATTAGAAGATTATACAAAATTATTAAGAATGATAGAAGAATATCAATCTATAATAGAAGATACTAAAAAATTCGTAAAACTTTTATATACTGGTGGATACATAAGTGAAATGTCAAAAAACAACATATTAACAAGATTAGGTGGTAAAGATGAATAAAGAATTAATTGTAACTAGTGAAGATATAGAACTACTAAAAGAAATGAAAGATAATTGTTTAAAATCAGATGTTTATGATGATGAAAAAAGATTATTAAAAGCAAATGCTATTACAAAGGTACTGTATGAAAACGAAAAATTATATCACTACAAAACACTATATCAAAGTTTAAAGAAACAAAAGGAAGAATTGAGAAGCTGGTTGGAGGAAGGTAAAAGAGTTTCTATTGCACACGAAAATATGATATCAGTTAATTTTATATCACTTGTTTTATCAAAGTTAGAAGAACTAGAAGGAGTTAGTAATGAATAAAATAAAATTTAATATAAGAGAAAGAAATAAACATTTAATAGTAATAGATTATAAATTAAATAAATTAGATTTAGGGTTTATTGAAATATACATAAATTCAGGAGTTTATTATACAAACATAAATTTTAATGGATTGGATATTAAAACTACTAAAAAGATATTTAAAATAATAAATAGTCAAAGATATTTAAAGAAACTAGGTTTGTTAGGAGATAAATAGAATATGAAATGTTTTAATTGTGGCAAAGAAATAGAAGATGAATATTTTAAATGTCTAGATAATTTTATGCAAACTCAATATTTTGAGTATGAAGATGAGAGGGATAATATATTTTGTTCTAAAGAATGCTTTTGTGATTTTTTAGAATTAGAAGAAATAGAAAGTGATGATGATGAACTATGATAGCAATGTATGATTTAGAAGATAATCTAATTACTATATTTGATAGTTACAAAGAATGTGCTAAGTACTTTAATACATCAATCAAAGTACTTCATTGTCATATTTCTAGAAGTAAAAAAGGAAAAGTAGATAAAAAGAGATATGAAAATGGTTGGTGCAGATTGATAAAAATTGGGGATTGATAAATATGTTAAAAATAAAAGATAATGTAGATTTAAAAGAATTAGAGAAGTATAAATTTAAACCAGTAAATTATATAAATCAAAGAATTCATAAATTTGTAACTATTATGGCAGACAAAGAAATAAATTCAATAACAATAGGAGAAGATAGAGTTTTACATTATAACCAAATGTCAGTTCATAATGAATTAGATAATGTTTTATACGACTTAATAAAAGATGGACTAGTAGAGAAAGTAGATGATTAAATGTTTACAAAAGAAGAAATAAAAAAATATCACAAAGAACAGGAAGAATTACCTGGAAGAATAAATGCTTACATAGAAATAGAGAACACAAGTTATGTTAATAAGTTAGAAAAAAGATTGAATGAAGTTAATTTTATTATTAAGAGTTTAGAAAATAAACAACAACTAGATAATGCAAGAAAGATAATATCAGAATATCAAAGAAGATACGGAAAGATTGAGGTTGATTAGATGCTCTTTATATTTGGTTTTATTTTAGGAGGTTTATTTGGTGTATTTATAATGAGTTTAATGCAAATTAATAAAAAAGGATAGAGGTGGGATATGTATAAGCAATTAAAAAGACAACTAGATGACAAAAAAATAATAGAAAGAAATATACGAGAATTAGAAGATAGAATAAAAAGCATAATTCATAGGCAATTAGGGTTAAAAGGTATTAGTTATTCAGATATAAAATTGGAAATAGTAGGAACAAAAGATGATAAATTTTCAAAAACATTTGCAAAAGTTGAATCATTAGATAAGGATTTACAGTCGCTAATTGAAGAAAAAAATATAATAGTAGATTTCATAGATGATGTATATAAATCTATTAATAATATGAATAATGTAGAATTAAATGTATTCAAATGCAGATATATATTAGGATTATCTAATAGGGAAACTGCTGAAAGGCTTGGATATACAATAGATAGAATTAAGCAAATTAATAGAGAAATTTCAAAAAAAATGTAAGATTACACTTTTATTACACCCCTAAGGTGTTACAATATGTAAAATGGCAAAAGTAGACAAAGGTACTAGAAATAGTATCTTTTTATTTGGAAAGTTCGCCGAATGTCCTTTTAAATTATTTTTTTTGATTATAGATAGAATACCGAGATATTCACCTCCTTTCTAAGTGTTGTAGTTTGTACTGGGGCGAACCAAGTATCTTATGTGAGGTTCAGGAGATACAATTATAGACAAGTAACTCAGTAGTAAGAGTGGGGAGCTTATACCTCTCTGGTCGTGGGTGCAAATCCTACCTTGTCTACCAAATGTATAATTAAAGAAGTTGATATAGATGAAAAAGAATAAAAAGAAAGAAAATCAAAAAAAGTGGGTTGGTGTAATGATAACATTTTAGTTTCAGTAGCTAAAGAAAAAAGTTCAATTCTTTTACCCACAACCAAATAAAAAATAGAAAGGATGGTATTTATGATAGAAGTAGAAGTGTTAATACCGAATTTTAAAGATAAAGAAAATTTTTCAAAGGAAATTACAATAATTAGAAATGATAAAGAATTAACAGTAACAAACGAATTATTGCAACCAGGAGATAGATACAAGATTGCCAAAGAAAGAGCAGATTACTTAATAGAAAAAAACATAGTAAAACTATATAAAGATCCTAAGAAAAAAGAATCACCTGAAAAAAGTGATTAGTTATGGCAAAATATAATTGGAAAGAATTAGAACAAGAGTATATATTAGGTGATTATAAATCAGTAAGTGCATTCTTAAAAGAAAAGGAAATTCCTAATAATGGAAGTACAAGAAAGCAAACGACAGGCTGGGGAGACAAAAAGAGACAAAAAGATGATGAAATTAAGACAAAAACAGTACAAAAAGTAATTGAAAAAGAGTCGGATAAAGTATCTGATAAAATTGTTAATGTCAAAGGTGTTGCTGAAGAGTTACTAGAAAAAATAAATAATTCTTTAGCAGAATTAAATAAATACATATCAAAGACAACTGAAAAGACAAAAACAGTAGAATTTGATTATAAAGTTGGTAAACCATCTAAAGAAGTTACAAAAGAGACAGAAACTATGTCGGAATATATTTCTATAATCGATAGAAATGGTGTAAAGCAATTAGCATCTGCATTAAAGGATATTAATGATATTCTAAATAATACTAATAACAAAAATCCAGATGAAGAAGGAGTAATAATTGTCGATGACTTACCAAAAACAGAAAAAGATAGTAAAATTAAGTGATTTAATTATTCCAAAATATCATGCTAATTTTAATGACACTATGCATACACATCAAATATATACGAGTGGTCGAGCTGGAACTAAATCAAGTAGAGGTGCTTTAAGAGCAGTAAAAAGAATAGTTACACCTAAACCTGGTTCAGTTGTTATTATGCGTAAGTTTCATAATAAATTGAAAAAAACTGTCTTTGCAGAGTGCAAAAGAGCAATAAATAGATTGGGCATTCCGAAGAACAAATTTAAAATTACTGTTAGTCCAATGCAAATAACATATCTACCTACTGGCAATACAATTTATTTTACTGGTAATGACTCAATAGATGATACAAAAGGAATGATTGATGAAGATAGACCTATTGTATTAGTTGAATTAGATGAATTAACAGAATTCTTCGATAAAGGCGATGGAGAAGATGAACTTCAAAATATAGAAGCGACTTTCATTCGTGGAAATGATGAAGAGTTTGTTATGGAATATTATTTTAATCCACCTAAGAATCCAAAGGCTCCAGTCATGGAATGGCTAAATAAAATGATACTAAGAGAAGATTGTATTAGAATCCATACTGATTATAGAGATGTTCCAGAAAGTTGGTTGGGAAAAAAATTAATAGCATCTGCAAAAATATTAGAAAAACTTGACGAAAAGATGTATAAATGGCTTTGGCTAGGATTATGTATAGGTATTGATGAATTAATCTACTATATGTTTAATGAAGATATTCATATAAAAGAATGTAGTAAAGAAGACTACAAAAACATGAAAGAAATAAACATAGGCGTAGACTATGGACAAATGAATGCAACTACATATGAAGCTTTTGCAATTGATTATAAAGAAATATGTGTTCGTGGAATAGATGAATATTATTATTCTGGGAGAGATACAGGGAAACAAAAATCTCCAAGTGATTACGCAAAGGATTTTAAATATTTTAAGGAAAAATTAGAGGAAGAAACTGGATTAAAAGTAACATATGTTTTTATTGATCCATCAGCAAAAGGATTACAAGAAGAAATAAGAAGAATATGTCCAGAAGTAATAGTGAAAGATGCTAAAAATGATGTAGCCTTAGGAATATCAAGAGTTCAAAAGATGTTGTCATTTCAACGACTTTTTATTTCGCCTAAACAAAAACATTTAAAAGAAGAAATGTATATGTATGGTTATGATCCTGACTTGTTGGATAAAGGTAAAGAAGTTCCTATAAAACAAAACGATCACTGTGAAGATGCAACAAGATATTTAGTTATGGGGATATGGAAATTTATAAAATTATTACTTCCTATGATAGGAGATGATAAAGATGATTAATAGCATTATAAATGTATTTAAAGGATGGTGGCATAAAATGTTTGATTACAATAAAATTGCTAATGATTTTGGATTAGATATGCAGACATCAAAAGATATGCTTGATGCGTTTCAAAAATGGGCTGATATATTTAATCAACACGAACCTTGGATAGATGATAATACAACATCATTACATGTTGCAAAGACTATTTGTGAAAAAGTATCCAAAGCGGTTACGATAGAATATAAGAGTATTTGTAATGAACCATATATTAATAGCGTATATCAGAAATTTTTAAGAAATAAAAGAAAAAATACTGAATATATGATTGGAAAATCATGCATTTTTTTTAAACCTTATTATAATGGTAAAAATATAGATGTAAGTGTTATTCAAGCAGATAAATTTATTCCAGTAAAATTCAGTGATGATGGAAGATTATTAGGATGTATCATAATAGATCAAATAACAAAAGGTATGAATGTATATACTAGATTAGAATATAGTGAACTTAATGAAAATCAAATGACCACTAAAAACATTGCTTATCAAGGAAGAAAAGATGGGGTAATATTAGAAAGAAAAATAGATTTACATTCAGTAGATAAATGGAAAAATATAGATGAAATAAATACTATTGAGGGAATCGATAGATTAATTGGTGGGTTTGCGAGTATGAATAATGCTAATACAATTGATAATTCATCTCCAGTTGGAATGCCTATTTATTATAATGCAATTGATACTTTAAAAGAAATTGATAAACAATATTCAAGAACACTATGGGAATTTGAAGGAACTGAGTTGGCAATAGATGTTGATATGTCAACAATGCAACCTGTTGAAAATGGAATGTTTAAATTACCACCAAGGAAAAAGAGATTATTTAGAAAATTAAACTTTGATGAGACAAAGGACAAGACATATAATATTTTTAGTCCTGAAATAAGAGACACTTCATTATTTAATGGATTGAACGAATTGTTAAGACAAGCAGAAAATGAGTGTGGAATTGCTTATGGTACTTTGTCAAAAATGGATGAGATAGCAAAAACAGCAACAGAGATTAAAAGTTCAAAGCAAGATTATTATGTCACGGTATCAGATATTCAACTTTCATTGCAGAATGCGTTTGATGATTTGATTTATGGTATTTATGTATTATGTAAATTATATGGAATTGCAGTCAAAACTGATTATACGGTAGAACATGACTGGGATGATAGCATATTGGTTGATAAAACAGAAGCAAGAAATCAAGCACTAATAGAAAGAAATGCAGACATTACTAGCGACGTTCAATATATTATAGAAACTCGTAATATGAAGGAAAAAGATGCTATAGAATTTGTAAAAAAACAAAAAGAATATAGAAAAATAACTGAGGAAAAAGAAGAAACACCACCTGAGGAAGAATAATGACAAAGTTAGAATTCGAAAAACTACTAAAACCATTGGTAGAAATAATTGATGATATAGAAATAGAACTTATCTATAATATATTAGAAAGAATAGATAATTATAAAGAAGTCAAAGGAACACTAAAATGGTACAATGATAAATTAAATGAATTAAAATTATTAGAAAAAGATAATAAAAAAGCATTTAAAAATAGAAAAAAGCAAATAAAAGATGTTATTGAAGAAATAGCAACAAAATGTGGCACAAAAGTAGATAACTTTGATAAGTTAGAAGATTATTATAATCAAGGTTTGTTAAATGTTAATCCTTTAACTCTTTACAATAGTGTAGCAATTAATAATTTAATAAATGAAGCTATCAAAGATGGAAATGACATAATGAATTTAATTCAAACAAAGGCTTTAGAAGCTACCAAAAAGGAATACATGAATATTCTTAACAAATCATACGTTGAAACGGCAAGTGGTGCATATACCTATACAGAATCTATTCGAAATGCAATTGACAAAATGTCAGAAAATGGTGTTACTGTTGTTCATTATAAAAATGGTAGAACTATGTCTATTGAGGCAGTTGTTAGAAGAGATATTGTTACTAGAATGAATAAATTAGTTGGAGATGTAGAAATACAACAGGCAAAAGAATTAGGTACTAATTTAGTTTATGTAGATCAACATTTAGGTGCTAGAGTAAGAACACCGTATATGAAGAATGATTATGAGGCTCATTGTGAGTGGCAAGGTAAAAAATATATGATAGAAGGTTCTAACGAAAAGTATGATAATTTGTATGAAAAAACTGGCTATGGAGAGATGTTAGGACTTAAAGGTATCAATTGCTATCATAATATGAAACCAACATTTGAATGGGAGAAAATACCTGATAGAATTGATGAGGTAGAAAATAAAAAGAAATATGATTTACTTCAACAGCAAAGAGCATTTGAAAGAAAAATGAGAAAATTAAAAAGAAAAAGAGAAAGTTATAAAGCAACAAAAGATGAACAATTAGATAAAGCTAGCCAAAAATATAAACAGGAAAGTGAAAAATTCAATAAATGGCTAAAAGAAAACAATTTAACTAGAGATTATGAAAGAGAATATATAGTAAATGTAAATAAAATAAAACCAAAATATGAAATGTATAATAATAAAGCAGAATATACTATCCAAGAAGAACAAAAGTTATTTGAAACTATTAATAATGAATTAGATAAAGAAATTAATATCGAAAGTAAATGGAGTGGTAAAATTAATATAAATAATGATTGTTCTCCAGCAAAAGAATGGAATTGCAGTATTACAATTGGATCATCGACTTTAAAACAAGAAGTACAACATGAACTGTTACATGCTAGATCAATTAGTCATTATGGAAAAGAAGAATATATTAATTATCAATTTGAAGAAGAAGCAACTGTAGAATTACTAAACAAACAAATACTACAAAAAAATAAAATGACATATTATGATAATGCTTATGCAAATATGGTTAATAAATTAGAAGAAATATCTGATATAATAGGAATAGATAAATTTGATTTCGCAATTAATTTATTTAAAATAAGACCTAGTAAAAGAAGAGAATGGATTATTAATCTAGCAATAGAGAATAACAAAAAAGATATTATACTTGATTTATTAGAGGAGGCATATCCAAAATGGTAGATATAGAAGAATTGATAAATAAAATAAATAGAAGAATGACACCAAAAGAAGCTTATGAATTAAATAAAACTGTTCTAGAGATACTAAAAAGTGATAAATATGCCAAAGAATATAAGGATAAACTAAAAAGCGATGCCATGCTAGAACCTTTATCTATGTTAGCATCTTGTTATGAAGAAGACACTCAATAGAGTGTTTTTATTATACTGCCTTGTAGGTAGTGTGGAAAGTGTTATTCAGGGATACGATGGCTGGATACTTTTCACAGTGCTTATAAATGCACTACAAGTTGATAGAGATATCAACTTTTTTCGTGTGTCATAGCAACGGTAGGACTAGAAATCATTTTAAATCTCACGTGGACGAGCCCACGGAAAAAAACGGAGGAGGAAAATATGAAAAGAGAAGATTTAGAAAAATTAGGATTAAGTGAGGAACAAATTAATGGAGTTATGAAATTAAAAAGTAATGCTATGAATGAAATAGATACTTTAAATAATAAGATAACTCAATTAACAACTGATAAGGAAAATCTTCAAAATCAATTGAATGATGCTAACAAAGAAATTCAATCCTATAAAGATATGGATATTGATAGTATCAAGCAATCAGCTTCTAATTGGGAAACTAAATACAATGATTTAGTAAAAGAACAAGAAGAGGCACAAAAGAGGAGTATTCGAGAAGAAAGAACGAATGCTTTTTTTAATGAAGTTAAATTTGCAAGTGAAAGTGCTAAAGCGGGAGTTATTGCTAAATTTA
>JALEZJ010000195.1 GCA_022772985.1 Erysipelotrichaceae bacterium
AACTTCAACACTTTCATGTCTCTTCCATAAAAGATATTTCGTAACAGACTCACTATTACACCAATTATAGTAAGCAATACTTGCATCTTCTTTTTTTAATTTTCTTAACAATAATCTATTTGTTTCTATATTTTTTGTTCCCACCGACTTCATAGTTCACCTCTTTTTTAATTTTTTCAAAATTCCTTTTTCAAAAGAAAAGACTCTAGATATCCATTATCAATAATATCTTTATAAATATTTTTATAACCCATTACATTAATTCTAGCTACATTTTTTCTGGAACTTTTATTGCTAATATATCTAATAACATTTTATTTACTTCATATACTATTTTCGATAATCCTAACCATGATGTTCTCTTTTCAACATTCTCCTCGGTTAATATCTTAATTTCATTATAAAAATTATTATAAGTACTATTCAAACTATATAAATATTCACAAATTTCACTTAATGATTTATTTTTTAAAGCATTATCTACTACTTTGGTTAACTCCAATAACTTTAATACTACTTCTTTATCATATTTATTATAAGTTGTAACAAACTGATATTCTGCTACTTCTGACTTTTTTAATAAGGAACGAATCCTAACAGTAGAATATAAAAGATAAGCTCCTGTTTTTCCTTGCACATCACAGAATTTAGCTACATCAAAAATATAATCTTTATTTCTATTGGGTAATAAATCAGCATATTTAAGACAAGCAATCGCAACTTGCTCGGCAATTTTTTCTTTTTCTTCTAGATTGTTGCTAACATATTTTAGACATTCTTCTTTTACTTCTTTTATTAATTCTTCAAGTGGCATTACACCACCATCCCTAGTCTTAAAAGGTTTGCCATCTACTCCATTCATAGTCCCAAATCCCAAGAACTCTAATTTTACATCTTCACCAATGATCTTAGATAAATACGCTGCCCTAAATGTCTGAATAAAATGCAACTCTTGTCTATTATCTACAACATACCATATTTGATCTGGTTTGAATTCCTTATTTCTTTGATAAATAGTAGCTAAATCCGTTGCTTCATAGGATAAAGATCCGTTTGATTTGATATAGATGAAAGGGGGAATTTCTTTCTTATCTTCATCCTTACTAACATCAATAATCGTCGCACCATCAATTTTTTTCAAAATATGAATCCCATTTAAATATTCTGTTAATTCAGGAATATATCGATTTGTATCACTTTCACCATACCAATAATCAAACTTTGCACCTAATAAATCATAAAGAGCTTTGATATCAGCAACTGATAGTTCGACAATAGTTTTCCATAAAGCAGTATACCCAGCATGTCCCTTTTGTAAATCATTGGTAATTTCTCTAGCCTCATTCATAATATCTTCATTCTCTTTGGCTTTCTTATTAGCAATTGGATAAATGGTCTCTAAATCCTGGTTAGTAATTGGACATGTCAATGGATATTCTCCTATAAATTTTTCATCAAAATAAGGTAAATCTGGATAACGATTCTTAATCTCTAAAATAATCATTCCCATTTGTCTTCCAAAATCTCCTAAATGAACATCACTAATGACATTATATCCACAAAGGCAAGCTAATCGTCTTAAAGCCTCCCCAATATTAGCACTTCTCAAATGCCCTACATGTAATACTTTTGCTACATTAGCACCACCATAATCTAAAACAATTGTTTTTTTGGGATATTTCGAAATCGCAATATGAACATCTTTTAATAATTCATTCATATATTCAGAAATTGCTTCATCTTTAAATGACAAATTGATAAATCCTGGACCTTGAATATTGATATTTTCTAAATCAGGATTTTTGGATAATTCTTTTACAATAGCATCAGCAATTACTCTGGGATTTTGATGATACTTTTTTGCTAAACTCATGGCCCCATTATATTGATACATTCCAAATTCTGGTCTGTTAGATTTTTCTAATTGAAACTCAACAATCTCATAT
>JALEZJ010000080.1 GCA_022772985.1 Erysipelotrichaceae bacterium
AAATGCTTTTCTAAAAAAATTTAAAATAATTAGCACTAGATTTAGAAATAGAAGAAAAAATTTTAAATTATATATGACATTTATTTGTTGTATTTATAACTATGAAACTGCTAATCTTTAAGTTTACGGACAGGTCTAATAAATCATTAAGTGAAATTTGTGAATATTTATATAGTTTGAATAGTACTTATAATAATTTTTATAATGAGATTAAGATATTAACCGAGGAGAATGTTGAAAAGAGAACGTCATGGTTAGGATTATCGAAAATAGTATATGAAGTAAATAAAATGTTATTAGATATATTAGCAATAAAAGTTCCAGAAAGAATGTAGTTAGAATTAATGTAATGGGTTATAAAAATATTTATAAAGATATTATTGATAATGGATATCTAGAGTCTTTTCTTTTGAAAAAGGAATTTTGAAAAAATTAAAAAAGAGGTGAACTATGAAGTCAGTAGGAACGAAAAATATAGAAACAAATAGATTATTGTTAAGGAAATTAAAAAAAGAAGATGCAAGTATTGCTTACTATAATTGGTGTAATAGTGAGTCTGTTACGAAATATCTTTTATGGAAGAGGCATGAAAGTGTTGAAGTGACTAAAGAGCAATATGAAAAATGGGAACAAGAATATGAAGATTTGAATACTTATCGATGGATTGTAGAAATAAAAGATACACATGAATTAATAGGAACTATAGATGTTGCTACTGGATTTCTAAAATTTGGAACATGTGAGATAGGCTATTGCTATGGAGAAAAATTTTGGGGATTTGGATATGCTACGGAGGCATTAAAGGCGATTATCAAATATTTATTTGAGGAAGCAGATGCTGAACTTATTTATGCTGAGTATATGGAAAATAATCCTGCTAGTGGGAAAGTGATGGAACATGCTGGAATGAAACAGGAAGGAACACTTAGAAAAAGAGTAGTAGATAAAAATCATCAAAGAAATGATTTAATTAGTTACTCTATAACAAGAGAGGAATATTTGAATCAAACTATGGTAGACTATAAGTTAATTGGTTGATAATATATTTTTAGCGTTTAGAATGATTTCAAACTCTTTTATTCTCATTTAAAATGTGCTAAAATAAAATTGAAAATAGAAAGAGGTAGAAAATGATAAAAACTTTTATATTTATCATAAAATATAAAATATTAAAAGATCCAATAAACTTATCTTATCATACCAAAGAATTTTTTAAATTACCAAAAAATATTCAAAGAAAAGTTCTAGATAAGTATTTTAATAAATTAAATAATAACTTTTCTATTGAAAGTTATTTTGATACAAAAGAATCTAGATATTATGAAGATAATAGAGAAATAACCTTCTTCAATTGCTACTATTTTGACAAAAAAATAATAGAGTATAATATAACTAATATTAAATTAATAGATAAATTTAAATTATCATCTGAAAAAATAGATTATTTAATAAATTACG
This sequence comes from Erysipelotrichaceae bacterium, assembly GCA_022772985.1. Classification (GTDB taxonomy): domain Bacteria; phylum Bacillota_I; class Bacilli_A; order RF39; family UBA660; genus RUG11198. The sequence continues at coordinate 1,459 of JALEZJ010000080.1, forward strand.
CATTAGAACATATTCAAGAAAAAAATTTAAAAATAAATGTAAATGATTTAATAAATTATGAAGAAAATATTCCTATAAAATTAAGCAAAAACATAAAGTTTATGAAATATTTAATAAATGAGAATTGTTATAACATAAAATATTTAACTTATAATGAATTATATCCAGAAAAACAAAGAGAATTGATAATAGAAGGAATCAAGTTAGCAAAACAAAAAGAATTTACTATGCAACCCTTTTTAAAAAGAGACAAAACCCTACCAAAAATATTAGCAACAAATATTGATTTTATTCTTTATCTAATTGAAAATGATATTGAAAATGTAAAATACTTAACAGAAACTCTTCTAGAAAATCAAACTATATCTAGTAAAGAGAGAATAATTAAAACCATTTTAAGTTCTCTAGAAAAAAATTCTCTAGGTATTGATTTTATTGAACAAAATCAACCCTTAGCCACATTTCTAAATAGAAGTGAAGAATATATAACCTATATCATATCAAGCGATTTAGAAAATATACGTTACGTTGATTGGCATAATTTAAATGATACAACATCAACGAAAATTATTAATTATATCACAACCATTTTAAATAAAACAACTTATTCTTTTAATATCATGAATTATCCATTTAGAAATTTATTCTTTCAAAATTATTCTTTTATGAAATATTTAATTGAAAAAGATTTCCGTTGGATAGCCATCACTAAAGTAGTTTCAAAAGAAGAAAATGACAAATTAATTAAACAGTTCTTTGAAGAGATATCTAAGAAAAATTATAAATTCAAATTAGAAGATTTTCTAGAAGATGGAGAGTACATCAATCATAATCTAATTGAAAATAAAAAAATGCTCCATTATTTCTTTATAAATAATGTTCCACTAATAAAACATATTAATTTCTTTCATCTAAAATCCTCTAGAATAGTAGTAGAAAATATAGTAGGAGAGTTAGAAAAAACAGAACCAGAATATGATTTTTGTAATGAAGATTATTTAATTAACGGCAAATATCCAATCCCTTTAAGTAATAGTTATCGTTTCATGAGATATGTAATTGATAAAAATTTTAATAACATAGCCTTTATAGATATTTCTATGATAGATAAAAGAGAACTAAAACGGATCATTAATTATGCTTTTAGAATGGTTTATTATATTAGAGGGAACAATAAAAAATTAACTTTTGATTTTGAAGGTTATTTTCAAAATTCTGATATCTTAAAAAATGAATATTTTCAAGAATGCTTAAAAAGTCTATAACTAGAATCTAGAAAAGTGTCTCTTTTTCTAATTCTAGTTTTCTTTATCTAACAGAAAAGCTTAAATTAAGAAAAAAACTTTACATATATCCCTTTTATTTGTTAAAATATTCTCTAAAAAGAGGTGTATAACATGAATTTAACAACTTCAAAAGAAGATAAAAATATAAAAGATCTATTAGATATAACCTATGTTATTCAAACATTATATGAAAACTTAGCCAATTTTGAATTAGAAGAAAATCATCAAAAATATCAAGAGAATCTAGAAAATTTAAAAATAGCAATTAATTTAGAAAATAAAATTTATTCTAAAATTCCATCAGACAAAACAAAAGTAGATAGAATGATAAGACGAATTACTTATTTAAATACTGAAAGAAAAGAAGATACTATTACAAAAATATTAATATTAGAACGAATTAAATACTATTTAACAAACCATCTGTACATGAATCCTTTTCTATCAACTGAAAAAATGTATTCATTACAAAAGATGGAAAACCAATTAGCAGTATTAAATCAATACAACAAAGATTACAACTATTTATCAATATATCTAGTAAATAGAAGAATTGACCAAGTCACCTCAAAAGAAGTGAAAGCTCTATTAATAGAAGCAAAATATCAAACAATCATGGCATATAAAGCTTATGAACACCTTTTTCTATTTAAACCTATTGTTCCAGAGACTATAATACAAGGAAGACAAACAGCCCTTTTATTCAATCAAGAACAAACATTAATTGAACAAACTTATTTTGAACAAACGTCTTTAATTTGTATGTCTGCTATAGAAAATTTATTGAATTTAAAAGACTTCCCTTTAGATAGACCAGATATGAAACATTACTTAAAAGAAATCAAATTAATTGAATTAGAAAGTGCTCTTCGAACATTAGAAAAAGAAGAATTTCAACAAATATTTGAACAAGTAATGGATAAAATGAAAGCAGAAAGACTAAATCAACCAGTAGCGTCTGAAATACTAGATATTTTTATACAAGTGAAATCTACTTCATCACTTTATAAATCAAAAAGAAAATAAAAAAAGAAAGAAGAAAAAATATGAAAAATAAATTACTAGATGAAAAAGTAGTGCAAGAATTACTAGAAATTACTTATACAATTTATTCTGTTTATAATAGTTTAGTAGAAAGTAAAATAAATGGAAATCAAGCGGGCTATCAAGAAAATTTAAAAAATTTACAACTATGTACTAAATTAGAAGAAACGATATATAAAAAAATTCCTAATAATCCAAAGTTTATAGATCAAATATTAAGAATTATTAATTATATAAATGAATCTCAACAAAAAGATATTGAACGAAAAAATGCTATAATGAATCGAATCATGGAGTATATTTTTGAACGCGCTTATCCGAATCCTTTTTTATCGATGAAAGACGATGAAGAATTACAACAAGAGGAAAATGAACTAGCTATTTATAATCAATATTATCTAGATTCTAGTTACCTAACAAATAGTTTATTAAACGAAAAAATAGAAAATGAATCTTCACAAGAAATAAAAATTTTTCTAATAAGATATCAACATCTTTATATCATGAACTATAAATTAAATGAATATAACTTACTATTAAAAAAAGAAGATTCTATAACAGGAAGACAAAGAGCTTTCCTATTTAATCAAAGTAGTGTTTTAATTAGTAAGATATATTGTGAAGAAACCATAAATGTAATAGAAAATATAAATCTAGAATTTATAGCTACAAAAGAAACTATTACAAAGACAGAAGAACTAGAAGCCTTAATCATTATTTGCACTCTTAGCCTAAAAAGTGCCTTTGCATTATTAGAATCAGAAGAAATAGAATACATTTGGAAAAAACTACAAGAGAATCAAAAAATAGAAGGAATGGATGAAACAATAAAACAATTGCTAACAAATAGTTATATAGAGGCAAAAAATAAAGAAACTTCCCCTCTAAATAAAAGTAAGAAAATCTAAAAAAATAAATTCTACCTTTTATGATAGAAAACTTCTAATTCTTATCTTTATTTAAGAAAATACTTCATCAGCACTTTCCTAAAATAAAAAGGAAAAAATGATCATTTAATTTATACTTTAAAATAGTTACATAAAAGTAAAACACTATCAAAACTAAAATTACTTATGTTATAATGAATATGGAGATAATTATGAAGAAAGAAGAACAAATACATTACTATACTTATAAGCTAAATATGCCAATCTTAAATATTTTAGCCATACTTTTGCTTTTATTAATAAGTAGTATTGTATTTTTAATGGAGTATCAAGATTCATATACCATTCATTTTAAAACTTCAATATTATTTATTTTAATGTTTGTATGGTTAATCATTCATGAAATATTACATGGAATAGGCTTTAGTTTATTTAAATGTGTCAAAAAAGCAAATATTACCTTTGGTATGTTTTTAGAAAAAGGCGTATTTTATTGTATGTGTAAACAAAATATTCCTAAAAAAGTAATTTTAACTTCCCTGCTTTTTCCAATTACGATAATAGGAATTATCACGTTAATCATAGGAATGATATTTAATCAATATGAGTTAGTCCTTTTATCCATATTAAATATTGTAAGTTCCATTGGCGATATCGTAATGACTATTTATTTTTTAAAAGCACCAAAAGATATTATTTATCTAGATTTAGATGATGTTACATCGTTTACAGTAATCAGTTCTAAACCATTAGAAAATATCAAAGTACCGGGAATTATGCTAGAGAAAAAAGGAATATATGATAAAAATAAGATGTTTGCCAAAGATAAAAGAAAATTAGTAATATCGAAAGCATCATATATCCTAATAGGTGTTATCTTTCTTTTAATTATCATGAATATAGTAGGTGATTAATATGAATTTAGTAGTAATGGCTGCTGGAATGGGAAGCAGATTTGGGGGCTTAAAACAACTAACGCCAGTCGGACCAAATGGAGAATTTTTGATTGATTATTCTATTTATGATGCAATCATAGCTGGTGTCAAAAAAGTAATTTTTGTTATCAAAGAAGAACATTTAGACGAGTTTAGAAAAACAATCGGAACAAGGATAGAATCCAAAATAAAAGTAGAGTATGTATTTCAAAAACTAGAAAATTTACCAGTAAAGATGAAAAAAACAATTGAAAGAACAAAACCATGGGGAACAGGACAAGCACTTTTAACTAGCGAAATAGCTGTAGATGATGTCTTCATGATTATTAATGCTGATGATTTTTATGGAAGAGATGCCTTCTTAACCTTAGGAAATTTTCTAAAAAACAATCATTGGAAAACAAGTGAAAAAAAGCATTATGCTTTAGTGGCATATCATTTAAAAAATACTCTAAGCAAAAATGGAACAGTATCCCGTGGAATTTGTGAAGTAACAAATGGCTATTTGAAAAGAATAACAGAAAGAACAAAAATTGGTTATATCAATAAGAATTTAGTTTATATAGAAGGAGAAGAAACGAATCCAATCGATAAAAATTCTTTAGTTTCTACCAATTTATTTGGCTTTACTCCAAAAATATTTGAAGATGCCCAAAATTATTTCAAAGAATTCTTAAAAAATGAACAAAATTTAACTACCAAAGAATTTTATTTACCAGAAATTGTTCAAAAATCTATTGATGATAATTTAGCAGATGTAACAATTCTAAATACAACATCTAAGTTTAATGGTATGACTTATCAAGAAGATCTAGAAGGATTAAAAAAATATATAAAAGAATTAATAGAATCAGGAGTATATCCTGACAACTTATGGGAGGAAAAACATGAAAAATAGAAAAATAATAACAATTGCTAGTATGATAATCATTATTTTATTATGTACAGCTTTTACAGTAAAAACATTTCAAAATGATACCTTTTATACAATTAAAGTAGGAGAGTCAATTTTAGAACATGGAATTGATATGAAAGATCATTTTTCTTGGCATAAATTAGACTATACCTACCCACACTGGTTATATGATATCATAACCTATAAAATTTATGATATTGGTGGATTAAATGGCATTTATATTGCCACAATTCTAATTTTTATTCTAATAGGAATTACCTTTTATTTCATCAATTTAAAACAAAATAAAAGCTATTTTTTAAGCTTACTTTTTAGTATTTTAGCAGTAATTATGTTGGCTAGATTTATCACTATGAGAGCTCAATTAATTACCTATTTACTATTTTTAATAGAAGTATTCTTTATAGAACGATTGTTATCAACCAACAAAAAAAGCTATATCATAGGATTATTTATCATATGTATATTAATTGCCAATCTTCATGCCGCTGTCTGGCCATTTTACTTTATTTTAATGCTACCATATTTATTTGAATATTTAATAGCAATCATCTATGATAAAATAAGAAATAAACCCAAATTAGGGATATTTATAAATAAAATAACACTAGAAAAAAATAATAATACAAAAACCTTAGCAATTGTTTTTCTAGTTAGTCTAGCTTTAGGATTATTGACGCCAATTGGAAATGTTCCATATACTTATTTCATAAAAATTATGCAAGGGGATACTATGAAATATATTGAAGAACATAAACCATTAATCTTAATTCAAAATTTATTTGTAATTGGTTATTTACTAATCATGTTAATACCATTAATTTTCACAAAAGTAAAAGTAAGATTATCAGATCTTGCCATGATAGCAGGACTATTATTAATGTCTTTCTTATCGATAAGACATATAGCTTTCTTAGCAATTATTGGAATGTTTTATCTATGTCGATTAATTTGTAATATAGGAAAAATAAATGGAAAAAGTGCTTTAGATTTTGAACTTCCATGGTATGGAATTTTTATTGTAACAGTAACCATTATTATTACTTCTGGATTTGTTTACAACATCAATTCTAAAAAAGAATTTGTAGATGAGACAATTTATCCAGTAAAAATGGTCGATTATATGGAAGAAAATCTAGATATGAAAGAAGTAAAACTATATAATGAATATGATTTTGGAAGCTATTTAATTTATCGAGATATTCCAGTATTTATTGACTCTAGAAGTGATTTATACACCAAACCTTTTAATCATAAAACAGATATTTTTGATGAATGTATGAAAATTACTGAACACTATGGAAGAATCTTTAAAAAATATAATATAACCCATATATTAATTTATAAAGATACAGAATTAAACCAAATTTTAGCAGCATCTCCTAATTATGAATTAGTTCATAAAGAGGGAAGATTTATGCTCTATAAATACATAGCAACAACAGAAGAACAAGTCGAAGAAAATAGTTAAAAAGAAAAGCAAAAAATTTTACTCCCTAAAAAGAACTCATAAGAAACACCAAAAGAAATGATGTCTAACTCCTAGAAAAATCTAATTCTAAGACTAAATAAGGAATTAGATTTTTTTAAATTCCTCTAAATACTTTGAAAAAAACTAAATTTATGGTAAACTATTAACCCGAAGAAGGTGACTTTATGAAAAAACTAAAAATATTAAATCTATTTATTACAGGAATTCTTATTATTTTATCTACTATCTTATTCAGTATTTTATTTTTCTTAAAAATAATTCCCCTAAAATATTTTATTATCTTATCTATCATCTATCTCCTATTTTTAATATTTATCTCTTATATAACCATAAGAAAACAAGTCACTAAAATAAAAAGAATATTAATCATTTTCTTATCTATGATAATAATATTTTTTCTAGGCTTTGCATTTTACTATCTAAATCATACAATAAAGTTTATGACTAGTATTAAATCAAAAGAATATCAAATTGAAGAATACTATGTTTTAGTCAGAAAAAGTTCTACTTATCAAACTTTGTCAGATATTAATAATCAAACAATTGCCACTTATCAGAATCAAGTAAAAGATTATACTACTAACTTAGAAAAAATAACCAATGAAATAGCAATAAAAGAAAAAGAATATCCAAACCACATAGAAGCATCACAAGCACTCCTAAATCATGAAATAGAAAGCTTATTCATATCTTCTTCCTATAAAGCAATATCTGATGAAGAAATAGAAAATTTTAAAGATAATGTTAGAATCTTATCCAAAGAACAAGTAAAAATATCCTCAGAATCAATTACTTCAAATAAGAAAGATATAACCCAAGAATCTATCAATATCTATATCAGCGGAATTGACATTTCAGGAGACATTTCATTAGTATCTAGAAGTGATGTCAATATGATGATGACATTAAATCCAAAAACGCACCAAATATTATTGACCTCTATACCAAGGGATTATTATGTACAATTACATGGAACTACAAGCTATAAAGATAAATTAACACATTCTGGCATTTATGGTATCAACATGACAGTTATGACAGTAGAAGATTTACTAGATATAAAGATTGATTACTATGTTCGACTTAATTTTACTACTTTAACAAATCTAGTAGACGAAATAGATGGAATAGACATATATTCAGATAAATCTTTTAGAGCATGGACAAATTCTAAATGTACATTTGAAAAAGGACTAATGCACTTAGATGGACAGTGTGCTCTAGCGTTTGCAAGAGAACGATATGCTTATGAAGAAGGAGATCGCCATCGTATTCAAAATCAACAAGATGTAGTAAAAGCGATTCTAAATAAAACGCTAACATCAAAAGTATTAATTATGAATTATAAAAATATTTTAGAAACTCTTAGTAATAGTTTTCAAACAAATCTCCCAACAGAAGATATTTATAAATTAATTAATCTACAATTAGAAACAATGCCTACTTGGAAAACAGAACAAATTAGATTAGATGGCTATGATGCAAGTAACTATACTTATACTTATCCAACCCAACACTTATATGTTATGGAACCAAATCAGAAAACAATAGAAGATGCTAAACAAAAAATAAAAGATGTAATGAATCATTGAAATGAAATCATCTAAAAATCAAATAAGATTAAGTATTGTCAAATAAAATGGTTTATGCTAAAATAAAATCAATCTAAAAAAGTGTTATTTGATGGTTGTTAGGTGGAGAAACAATAACTTCACTTAAGAAGAAAGTTTTAAAGCCTTACAAAACCGAATCGGTTTCATAAGGCTTTTTTTAGAAAAAAATAAGAAAGAAAGAAGGATAATGATGAAAGTATTATCAGTAAATGCCGGTAGTTCTACTTTAAAATTTCGTCTATATGAAATGCCAGAAGAAAAATTATTAATGAAAGGAAATATTGAAAGAATAGGCTTGTTTGATAGTCACTATAGTATTAGAATTGGAGATAATAAAATAGAAAAAGAAGCTGAAATTGCTGATCATAGTGATGCCGTTCAAATTTTATTAAATGAATTAATAGAGAATAAAGTAATTAACAATTTAGATGAAATTAAAGCAGTAGGTCATCGTGTTGTTCACGGCGGAAACAAATATTCTAAAAGTGTAATTTTAACAAATCGTGTTATGAAAGAAATTAATGAAATATCAGGTTTAGCTCCTCTTCATAACCCAGCGAACTTAGTCGGTGTTAGTGCTTTTATGGAAGCAATTCCATCTTCTGTAAATGTCGCTTGTTTTGATACAGCATTTCACCAAACAATGAAAGAATCTACTTATTTATACCCAGTTCCTTATGAATGGTATATTAAATATGATGTGAGAAAATATGGCTTTCATGGACTAAGTCACAAATATATTACAGAAACAATGAAAAAGTTATTAAAAAATGAAAAACCTAATTTAATTATATGTCACATTGGTAATGGGGCTAGTATTAGTGCCATTAAAGAAGGAATTTGCATAGATACTTCGATGGGATTTACTCCAAATGCTGGAATTATGATGGGAACCCGTTGTGGAGATATTGATCATACAATGATTGAATATATTAGTAAAAAAACAGGATTTTCCACTGAAAAAATTAATGAAATTTTAAATAAAGAAAGTGGTCTTCAAGGAATTGCTGGTATGAGTGATTTAAGAGACTTAGATAGAGCATATGAAGCAAGAGAAGAAAAAGTATTACTAGCCTTTGATATGTATACGAATCGAATTGTAGAGTATATTGCCAAATATTATATTAAATTAGATGGAAAAGTAGATGGAATTATCTTTACTGCAGGTGGCGGTGAAAATGATCCAATTATTAGAAAAGAAGTGTTAAATAAATTAAAACCATTAGGAATAAAATTAGATGAAAAAGTAAATGAAGAAATGATGACTCGTAAAGGCAAAGAAGGAAAAATTACGACCAAAGACTCTAAAATTGATAGTTATGTAATTGCAACAGATGAAGAATTAATGATTGCAAGAGATACTTATGCTTTAGCTAATAATGAATAATAGAAAAGTAGAGGAGATACTTTTCTTTTTTTCTTAGAAAAAGAGATTGCTCTAGTTAAGAAAAAATAGTATAATAATGATCGGAAAAGAGGTAAAATCATGAAAATTATGTCAATTAATGCAGGAAGTAGCTCTCTTAAATTTAGTCTCTTCGAAATGCAAACAAAAGAACTAATTGCATCAGGACTATTTGAGAAAGTAACAATCCCCGGAAGTTTTTACACGATTAAATATAATGGCGAAAAAATTTATGAAGAAGTAGAAATGCCTAATCATACTGTAGCTGTAAAAATTTTACTAGATCGTCTAGTAAGTAAAGGAATTATTCAATCCCTAGAAGAAATCAGTGCGATTGGTCATAGATTAGTACATGGAGCAGATAAATATAATCATTCTGTAATTATCACAGATGAAGTAATTGAAGACTTAAGAAAATTTTCTGAATTAGCACCACTTCACAATCCAGCTAATATACTAGGAATAGAAGCAGTAAGGGAAGTGTTACCAAATGTACCAATGGTAGGAGTATTTGATACTGCTTTCCATCAAACAATGGATAAAGTAGAATATATGTATCCTGTTCCATATTTTTGGTATGAAAATTATAAAGTAAGAAAGTATGGCTTTCATGGTACTAGTCATTGTTATATTAGCAAACAAATTCCTAGTCTATTAGGAAAAGAAGAATATAAAGCTATCATCTGCCATTTAGGAAGTGGTGGTAGTTTATCTGCTATAAAAAATGGCAAATGTATAGATACTTCAATGGGCTTTACCCCACTTCCTGGAATTATGATGGGAACTCGTAGTGGCGATATTGATCCATCTATTATTACATATATTGCAAAGAAAGAAAATAAAACAGCTGATGAAGTAGTAAGTGAATTAAATAAGAAATCGGGCTTTCTAGGTTTAACCGAGAAATATAGTGATTTTAGAGATGTATATGCTGGAGTAGAAGCCGGAGATGAAAAATGTAAATTAGCGTTTGATAAATATGTGAAAACAGTAGTAAACTATATTTCCATGTATTATGTAGAACTAGAAGGCGTAGATGCCATTTGCTTTACAGCCGGACTTGGAGAAAATGCGATTCCAATGCGAAAAGCAGTAGCTGAAAAATTAGCTTGTTTAGGGGTCAAAATAGACGATGAAAAAAATAACACAAGAGGAGAAGT
>JALEZJ010000092.1 GCA_022772985.1 Erysipelotrichaceae bacterium
CCATTAGATAAATAGTTATTAAATAAATCATCAAATAAAAAAGAACTACTATCCGTATCTGATATGTAATTCAATTTAAATAATTCTTTTGTTAAATAATGATGTTCTGGTATTTTTGTTTTATCTATATTATCATATTTATCTTTTATATTATTCATATTATATTCTTTAATATTATATTGGTCATAATTTTCCATATCTGGTTTTACCATATCTGGATTATCCATATATGGATTTTTACCATCTGGATAATTTCGCATTATTTCGGCTTTCTGAGAAGGATTTGTAAAAATTAGGTAATTATATCTAAACGTACCATTTTTAGCCCTAGATTTGATTATTTCAATGTAATCATGGTCTTTTAATTCACTTAATATACTTCTAATCGTATCATAACTTTCTTTATTAATAGCAACCAGTCCTTTTAGAGAGTAATCCCAATCATCAGGAAGATTTAACATTTTTGATAATAGTCCAACTGCTTTAAGTGATAATGTTTTATCCATTAGATGAGTATTAGGCATAACAGTAAAAGTACCTGGTTTAAATACTGTAAACTCTTTCATTATTTATCACCCCTTAACTCTAAAAAAAATCAAAAAAAAAGAGTATCTAACTTCATAAATAATTAGATACTTTAACCAGCTATTTTTATAAAAATTCATAAAAAGTGGCTTTTCATGTGGCCTTAAATTTTTTTCAAAATCATAATTCCTTATAAATAAAGGCTTTACAAATAAAAATGAGGCCTTACGGCCTCTTCAGGGGGTTTTGGTTGAATACACTCCTACATTTTATTTCGTAGAGAGTGAGCATAATCTCTTATGCCATTACCATCATAATATAAATTCAAAAAAAATGCAATACTATTTTACAAATTTCTTTTTCACCTTTTATTACATTCTAGTTTTTTTGTAGTTAATTATTCAATTTATCGCATTTTATAATTTGAATATTTTAGGTCATTTTTAGTTAACTCCAAAAAAATTTTTTTCAAAACTTTGAACGTTCTCTCGCCCTAGGATGTGCAAAATTATAAACTTTTTTTATCTGTTCATTACTAACATGAGTATAAATACCCGTCGTATTAATAGAACTATGTCCTAACAATTCCTTTACAGTCATCAAATCAGCTCCTGCATTCAACATATCGGTTGCAAACGTATGTCGTAATGTATGCGGGGAAATATGATAATCAATCTCACATTTCCTTACAGCTTCATTTATAATAACTCGAATATACCTATCAGAAATCTTTTCACCATTTTTATTTAAAAACAAAAAATCATTTTTTTTCTTCTGTAATTTTTCTCGACCATCATATAAATATAAATGAAGCGCATCCTCACAATAACTCCCAAAAAAAACAACCCTTTCTTTTCTACCTTTCCCTAAAATTTTAACTGTACGATCATAAAAATTAATATCATTTATTTTAATATTTACCAACTCACTTACTCGAATTCCAGTTGCATATAACATTTCTAAAATACAAGAATTTCTCTGCCCCAATGGTTCTTCTTTATTAAAAGAAAAAAACAATTTCTCCAAATCATTATCCTTAGCATATTTAGGAAGACCCATCTTTTTCTTAGGATTTGATATCTCTTTAAAATAATTCACTTGAATAATATCCTCATTTTGAAGATATTGATAAAAATTACGAATAGCACTTAACTTTCTAGAAATAGAATTCCTACTAAGACCCTTAGAATATAAATATTCCAAATAATCTTGAACTATCTGAATTGTCATTCCAAGCAAATCCGTCGTAAAATCATACAATTCCAACAAATCATTTTTATAACTAATAATAGTATAATTAGAATCTTTCTTTACTACTTTCAAATAATTTAAATATGCATCAATATATTTCATTTTTTCTCCTTAACCATATTACTCTTAAATAAATTCCCTAAACATATTTCTACTATAAAAAGCTATTTTAATCATACCCAAATTAAACATATTTTTCAAGCAAATTAACAAAATTTCATACATCAAAAAAGAAATACTCTAAAGCAGGCACAAAAGATTTTTTTGTTCAAAAAAATTAAATTTCTGATAAAATCATACTTTTATTATAAATAATTTTAATATTTTTTTAAACCATTCACCATTTAACGATTTAAAATATAAACATCATCTAATTTTTATCAAAACAATCTTTTATAAAAGTTTCCAAATAAATATTCCTTCTTGGATATAATTCCTAGATATAAAATATAATAACTGTCTATTTATCAACTATTTCTTGATTACAAAGAAGCTCTTTAGAAGTATTTTCTTTTTCAAAAATTTCTTTTAAAAACTCTCCCGTATAAGATCCAACTGTTTTACTTACCTCTTCTGGAGTTCCCATAGCAACAACATTACCACCTAAATCACCGCCTTCAGGACCTAAATCAATAATATAATCAGCCACCTTAATTACATCCAAATTATGCTCTATTACCAAAACAGTATCTCCATTTTCAACAATTCCATCCAAAATCTTTAATAATTTCTTAATATCATGAGTATGAAGACCTGTCGTTGGTTCATCTAGAATAAACAAGCTCTTCCCAGTAGCCTTCTTTTGTAATTCTTTTGCTAACTTAACACGAGCTGCTTCTCCACCAGATAAAGTTGGTGCTGGTTGTCCTAGTTGAACATACCCTAACCCCACATCATGCAATACCTGAAGTTTATTTTTCACTTTTGGATGATTTTCAAAAAATTTTAACGCCTCATCTACCCTCATATTTAAAACATCATAAATACTTTTTTCTTTATATTTAATCTGCAATGTTTCACGATTATAACGTGTACCACCACAAACTTCACATGCAACATAAACATCTGGTAAAAAATGCATCTCAATTTTTTTAACACCATCTCCCCAACATGCTTCACACCTTCCACCTTTCACATTAAAAGAAAATCTCCCTTTGTCATAGCCCCTAATCTTAGCTTCTTTCGTCTGTGCAAAAATATCTCGAATATCATCAAATACACCAACATAAGTCGCAGGATTACTTCGAGGAGTTCTTCCAATTGGGTTTTGAGTAATCTGAACAACCTTATCAATATTTTCTAAGCCCTTAATAGACTTGTAATGACCAGGCTTTACTTTAGAATGATATAAATTAGAAGCCAATACTTTATAAAGAATTTCATTAATTAAAGTGGACTTTCCAGAACCAGATACCCCAGTCACACAAGTAAAAGTTCCAAGTGGTATTTTAACCGTAACATTTTTTAGATTATGTTCCGTAGCTCCTTTAATTTCCAAAAAACTTTTATTTCCTTTACGTCGTTTTGACGGAATATCAATTTTATATTCTCCAGTCAAATACTTTCCAGTTAAACTATTTTCATCCCTCATCACTTCTAAAGGAGTACCACAAGCCATAACAAGTCCACCTTCATCACCAGCTAAAGGACCAATATCAATTAAATAATCAGCCGCTAACATCGTATCCGTATCATGTTCTACCACAATCAAAGAATTTCCTAAATCTCTCATTTTTAGTAGCGAATCTATTAATTTTCGATTATCTCTCTGATGAAGCCCAATACTAGGCTCATCCAATACATAAAGAACACCTGTTAACCTAGAACCAATTTGCGTAGCCAGACGAATTCTTTGACTTTCACCACCTGATAACGTTCCAGCCGATCTAGACAATGTTAAATAATCCAAACCAACATTCATCAAAAAATCCAATCGAGAATGAATTTCCTTCACTAAAATATCCGAAATCTCTGCCTGCTCTTTCGTTAATTTTAAATTACTCATAAACTCTTTTAATTCACGAATAGAAAGATTTGTTACTTCATAAATATTTTTCTTATTTACCAAAACCGATAGAACACTTGGCTTTAACCTAGCACCACCACAAGTTGGACAAGGAAGTTCCATCATAAAACGTTCTATCCATTCTCTAATCCAACCACTTTTCGTTTCAATATAACGCCTTTCCAAATTAGTAATAATTCCCTCAAAATAGTCTGTTGTCGTCCTAGTATTACCATTTTTAGATAAATAATTAAATTCTAATAGATCAGAAGATCCATACAAGATAATATCTAATTCTCTTTTAGTTAAATTTTTTACTTTCTTATCCAAATCAATTCCATAATATCTTGAAACAGCATTTAACTGTGTCATAATAGTATTAGATTCATCTACTGTAATCGTAGTAATAGCACCCTCATTAATAGACTTATTCTTATCTGGAATAACCAAATCTACATCAATTTTATATTGAACTCCTAACCCTTTACAATCAGGACAAGCCCCATAAGGTGCATTAAAAGAAAAAATTCTTGGCTCTAACTCTTCTAGAGAATAATCACAATAAGGACAAGCAAAATTCTCGCTAAATAATACTTCATTAGAACCTACCACATCAATAATAACCTTTCCATGACTTAAATTTGTCGCCGTTTCAATTGCTTCATACAATCTACTACGTATATTTTCTTTGATCAACAACCTATCAACAATAACATTAATAGTATGTTTCTTATTCTTATCTAATTCAATTTCCTCTGATAAATCATGAATTTCTTCATCGACTTTTACCCGAATATAACCATCTCTTCGCAAACTTTCTAAAATTTCTTTATGACTCCCCTTTTCACCCTTTACTATAGGAGAAGCAATCATAATTTTAGTTCCTTCTTGATAAGACATGACTTTATTCACCATTTCCTCAACACTTTGACTAGCAATTGGAACGTGATGATTCGGACAATAAGGAACCCCTATTCGAGCAAACAATAATCTTAAATAATCATAAATTTCAGTTACAGTACCAACCGTACTTCTAGGATTATTATTAGTCGTTTTTTGATCAATACTAATACTTGGAGATAATCCCTCAATACTATCAACATCCGCTTTTTCAGTATTTCCCAAAAATTGTCTAGCATACGCCGAAAGTGACTCTACATATCTCCTTTGCCCCTCAGCATAAATAGTATCAAAAGCTAAAGAACTCTTCCCAGAACCAGATACCCCTGTAATGACTACCAATTTATTTTTAGGAATTTCCAAATCAATATTTTTTAAATTATTTACTCTAGCACCTTTTACAATTATTTTATCCATGTAAACACCTCTTTTTTCATTCTTTGTATTATAACATAAAAATTATATTTTAGTGACATTTTATCCAAAATACTTATCCTTATTTTTTCTTAAATTATCCAATTTATACAATTAGCACTCCCAACTTTAACAAGTATTTAAAAGGACTACTGAAAGTTTATCATCGAATGAACTCCAAGTCAATAGTTTAGCGAACATTTGTTCATATTTTAAAAATTTCACTATTACTATCTATTTTATCTAAAGAAAAAAAGTGAAAGTCATTTCACTATCACTTTAACAGTTCAATTATTAATTTTCAATACATCCATAATACCATATGAATAAACTTCACTTAAATACCTTTACTGAATTCTAAAACCTTTCTTGATAAAATAAAAAACAGCAAATTTAATACCAACATAATTTTACAAATAACATTAAAATAAATTACTTTTATCCATATTTTTTATTTTTGTCTTTATTCTTTGAATGGCATTATCAATACTTTTTTCATCTTTATCAAGAATATCAGCAATTTCTTTATAACTAAACGCTTGTAACTTTAACTTAAAAACACATTCTTCTAATTCTGTTAATTGTTTACTAATTTTAGCATATAATTCCTTAAATTCCTCATCAAATAATAATCCTAATTCAGGATTATTAGTATTATCCTGAATAAAATCAATTAAATTACTAGTATCATTATCTTCATTAATAGTTTCAAGTGGAACTGCTTCATTTAAAAATTTATATTTATCCCTATTCTGACGTGTTAATTCACTCATAAGTTGCCTATCCATACAAACATTAGCAAATGTATAAAAACTAACATCATCAGAAGAATTAAAATTTTGAATTGCTTCTTCAAAACCAATCGTACACTCTTGAATTAAATCTGATAATTCAACCCCCTTATTTTGAAGATACTTAAAAAATTTACGGCTCTTTTTATTAATTAATGGTTGATATTTCTCATGAAGGATATTAACAGCATCTTCATTATGCTCCTGAGCAAGACTTATTAATTCATAATCATTCCAATCTCGATAAGAATTCATAAACACCTCGATGTAACTATCTGTGATAATAAAATACCACAAGAAACAGAAGCATTCAAACTATTAATTTTCCCAACCATAGGAATACAAGCAACAAAATCACAATTATCCTTAACTAGTTTTGACATTCCATGTCCCTCATTACCAATAACCAAACAAATTGGACAATGATAATCTAATTTTCTATAATCACTTCCCAACATATCAGTTCCAACTATCCAAAAACCGTGCTTCTTCAACTTTTCAATTGCATTTCCTAAATTGGCAACACGTACAATTGTAGTATAAGAAATTGCTCCGGCAGATGTTTTGACCACAGTTCCATTCACTCCAACACTTCGATCATTTGGAATAATAATTCCATCAATTCCTAAAGCCTCACAAGTCCTAATAATAGCTCCAAAATTATGTGGATCTTCTAAATGATCAAGCATAACAACAAGAGGATTAGATTTACCTCTTATTTGATCAAATAATTCCTCTAACGTATATGTCTTAGCATCTTCTACTTCTAAAACAATCCCCTGATGTAATCCCTCTACCTTTCTATCCAAAATTTTATTATCAACAAAAGAAATTCTGACTCTTTTACTTTTTAACTCTTCTATCAAACTTTGATCCTTAAACCTGGTACTAACATATGCTTTAACAATTCCCTCATCAGTATTTAACTTTTCTCTGACAACATTTTTTCCATAAATATACACCTTTATTTCACCTCGATTTGATTTAATATTTCCTTTAATCTAATATGATTTTTTGATAAATATAAATAACCAATCAATGCCTCAAACCCAGTAGAATATTTATAAGTAACAATATCCGTATGCCTTGGATGACTACTCCTCTTATAATTTCTACCACGCCGAACAATTTCTAATTCTCCATCTGTTAAATAATGTTTATCCATTAAACATTTTAAAATATTAGCTTGTCCTTTAGCAGATACATATTGAATAGCCTTGTTTTGCAATTCTTCTACTTTTACAATTCCATTTTTCATTAAAGACTCTCGAATATATACTTCATAAATTGCATCTCCTAAATATGCTAAAGTAATTACATTAACTGTATTAATATTCACTTTCATTCCTTCTTTTTACTTTCTTATGAATGTCCTTATTCATTTTTTCTTCATGAAAACAACATAAACTTGACTGATAAACTTGTTCAGGAGTAGCATCTGGCTCATACATTAAACTCCCATGCATGACACCAAATCCTTCTGCGTACACAAACCAAATTTTATCTTCCTCATAAACCTCTTCCTGGTAACAAATTCCCTTTTCTTCTATATACCTAATCATATCTTCTTTTGTAATGTCAAAATCATTTTCTATTTGTTTAATTTTAGCACCAATCTCTTTTTTATAATATTGATAAAATTTTCCCTCTGTTACTCTTAAAGGTAAATATCTATCTTTTTCTGGTAAAAGTAATAATGCCAATAATCTATCTGGATAAGGTTTAACGCCACTTTGTTGATATTCTTTTACATAACCATTATAAATATTTTTTAAACTGATTTCTTTCATATCATTTCATCTCCTCTCTTGATTCTAAAAAATAATTATACTAATATCCTAGTCTTTTTCTTCATCATATTTAAAATCATTTTGAGTGTAACATATTTTAAAGAAATTTTTTTCTAAATTAACTAATTTGTTTAATTATATTAAATTATCTCTCTCAAAAGGAATTACTTTATCTAAAGTATAAATTTTTACCTTAATTGAAGACACAAATTTTATAAACCCTAATCCAGGTATCACAATATCTTTCTTAGAAGCCAAATCAAAGAAATGGAATGGAAAATCCTTTAATACCTCACTTTTTATAGAAGCAAATCTAATATCTATCATATTAGAAGTATAAATCACCATACTATTTGCCCCTTCCGTTTCATAATCAATCCTAGCATAATTTCCAATTACTATACTACCTCTTCCCACTATTTGACAAGTTCTTGGTTTAATCTCTTTTTTAGGAGTAACTTGTTTTAACTCTCCAGAAGATAAAATATTAGTATAGTTACCATTCTCAATTAATCCTGGAGTATCAATTAAAGTTAAATTACCTAGTTTAATTTCAACTGTATCCAAAGTAGTAGAAGGATACATACTGACAGTAATGTTTGGTTTCTGAGCCGAATTTCCATAATTACTAATCAATTTATTAATCAAAGTAGATTTTCCAGAATTGGTATTTCCAATTAAATAGATATTTGTATGATTTCCATATCTATGCAACATCTCATACAACCTATCCATATGATAATTTTTTTGACTACTAATACAAATAACATCTAAAAAATTAGAATACCTCTCTTTTATATTTTGAATAATCTTTTCATCTTTTACTGATTTAGGAAGAAGATCACGTTTCGTCAATACCAATAAAATGTTAGAAAATTTAGGAATACTAGTTAAATTTAAATTGAAAAGATCAGACACATACAAAACTAATGAAGAGGAAGGAATCCTTTCAATAATTCTTTGATAATCAGAGTTATCTAAAGAAACACTAGAATATTCACCATAATTTTTTAATCTAAAACATCGTTCACACAAATTGTTTTCCAAATTTTTAGTATACCCTAAAGAACCTTTTTCATCATTTTGTAACTCAATTCCACAACCAAAACATTTACTCATAATATTCTCCCTTTTTTAAAATTTCCTTTTTATTCATTTTTTTAAAGAAATATCCTTCCATTATTCTAAAAATTTTCGTCAAAATAAAATCTTCCTTAGTCATTGGATTAACTAAACAAGTGATAATTCCTACTTTATTTCCACCATAAATATCTGTAAATAATTGATCCCCAATAATACAAACTTCTTTTTTTTGAAACTGATACTTTCTTAATACTTTCTTAAAATTACGTGAAAAAGGCTTCTTAGAAGATGGATGACAAACCACTCCCAAATTTTCAAAAGGAACCAACCTTCTTGGTAAAGCATTAGAAAAAATAATCACTTTAAAACCTAATTGATTTAAATTCTTAAATAATTTTTTTAATTCCTTAGTAGGATTCTTTTCATGATACCCAACACAAGTATTATCTAAATCAAATAACAAACACTTTATCTTCTTCTTTTTCAATCCTTTATAATCAATTGTATAAATACTCTCTTGATACATATCTGGAATCAATAAATTCATTCAAATCACCCCTTTATTTGCCAAAAAAATATATTGAATTCATGATATCATATAAAAAAATGTATGTCAATGTTCTAAAAATAATACTAATTTTCATATATTTTAGTAGAGGTGTATAATGTTATTTGATATTTTAAATATGATATTTACAAATACATTTTTTTGTGGTTCCTACTCAAATGATGTATTTCCAGAACCACTATCCACAGAAGAAGAAGAATATTACATTAAACAAATGAAATTAGGCGATCAAACAGCACGAAACAAACTAATTGAACACAATTTAAGACTTGTAGCACATATTGTAAAAAAATTCGAATCCAATAATAATGATATTGATGATTTAATTGGCATTGGAACAGTTGGATTAATAAAAGGAATTGATACCTATTCCTTAGATAAAAAAGTAAAACTAACTACCTATGCTGCTAAATGTGCCGAAAATGAAATCTTAATGTATTTTAGAAGTAACAAAAAAAATGCCAAAAACGTTAGTATTTATGAAGGAATAAGTTATGATAAAGAAGGAAATGAAATTACCATCCTAGATATTTTAAAAACCAAAGATCCAGATTATTTGGAAGATATTTACATAAAAGATAATATTTTATTATTAAAAAAATATTTAAAAATTTTATCGAAACGAGAAAGAGAAATTATTGACATGCGATATGGCTTAGGAGGATTAGAAGAAAAAACTCAAAAAGAAATTGCTAATCTAATGGGAATTAGTAGAAGTTATGTATCCAGAATTGAAAAACGGGCAATTACTAAAATTTTACGGGAATTTATTCGAAATAAAAATTATAGTGATTAATATAAGAAAAATATAACTTCTACTTAATAAAAGTTCCAAACAAAAAATAAAATTTCTGATAAAGAATGATTAATAGAAATCAATAAAAAAAGAAAGATAGGGAGTGTAAATAATTTTGTGTAAAATATATCTTTCATGATAAAAGTTTTTTAGGTACTATTCATATCAAAATATGGTAGTATCTTTTTGTAATTTTAATATACCATACTGCTATTCAATTGTCAAAGAACTTCTAGATTCCATAATTAATATAATCCATATATTCTTTTAATAAGACATCATATAATATTCCATTTATTGCAGTAACTGACAAGTTATGATGAACTAAATAATCATTCACTCCATTAGTTATTGGAAAATAATTTTTATCTTCTTTATAACCATCTTTTACTATATCCGCAACATCGTTAAAAACATAATCTATAATTTGTTCGTGCATTATTATATTCTCCCTTCAAACATAATTGATAATTCATTAATTACTTTATCCCAGTCTTTATATCTTCCAGTCCATTTTTTCATAATAATTTTTGTGGCTAAATATAAACTTTTCATAAGGGCTTCATCACTAGGAAATACTGATTTTGTTTTGGTATATTTTCGGTAAGAACGATTTAAACTTTCTATTGCATTTGTAGTATACATAACCTTCCTAACTTCATTAGAATATTCAAAGAATGGACATATAGATGACCAATTATCTTCCCACGATTTTAAAGCACTTGGATATTTATCGCCCCATTTCTTTTTTATTTCTTGTAATAGATTATATCCCTCTTGTTCATTAATAGATGTATAAATAGATTTTAAATCTTTGCAAAATTCTCTCATATCTTTATAATAAACAAACTTAACAGAATTTCTAATCATATGAACAATACATCTTTGATGAACTGTATTAGGAAATGCTGTAGTTATTGCTTCTTTTATACCTGTTAATCCATCAGAACACATAATCAAAATATCTTTCAATCCACGCTTTTTTAAATCATTTAATACGCCCAACCAAAATTTAGCTGATTCATTTTCACCAATCCAAATTCCTAGAACATCTTTCATTCCAAATTTATCAACACCAAGTACAATATAAGCTGCCTTCTTTATGACATGATTTTCTTCTCTTACACTAAAATGAACTGCATCTATAAAAACAATAGGATAAATATTTTCTAAAGTCCTAGTTTGCCACTCCTTAATTTCTGGTAAAATTGCATCAGTAATATTACTGATCATAGTAGCAGATACTTCTATACCATATAAATCTTGTATTTGATCATTTATTTCACGCGTAGATAGACCTCTAGCATAAAGAGATATAATTTTATCTTCAATACCTGAAATATCTCTTTCATTTTTAGGAACAATAATAGGTTCAAATTCTCCGTTTCTGTCTCTTGGAGTAGATAATTCAAACTCACCAAATTCACTTTTTACATTCTTTTTAGTAGTCCCATTCCTATAATTTGATTTTTTTGTTTTATTATCATATCTTTCATAACCCATACTTTCATCAAATTCTTTATTCATCATTTGTTGTAAAGTATCCTTAAATAAATCCTTTAAAGCAAAGGAAATATCTTGAGCAGTTTTAATCTCATATTTTTCTTGTAATAATTCTAAAATGTTAAATTCTTTTTCTTCATCTTTTTTCATAATAAAAATCCTTTCGTAGTTATTTTTATTTTACCATGAAAGGATTTTATTTTACACAGATTTTATTACACACTCGAAAGATATATGAAATAAGAAATTTTCACTATCATTATCTTTCTTTTTAACAATTTTTCAAATTTTATTTGAAATAATCACAGGAAGAACACTTAATTCCCTCTTTTGCCTCTACTAATAATTCATGACAATTAGGACATAATTCTCCTGTAGGTTTATCCCAAGAAGCAGTTTTGCATTTTGGATAATGGTTACATCCATAGAATATTTTTCCTTTACGAGTAACTTTTTCCACAATTTTACCATCACAATGAGGACAATTCATAATCTCTACTACTTCTTTTTGTTTTTCATTTGACTTGATGTACTTGCAATCTGGATAATTAGAGCACGCTATAAATTTACCATATTTACTTTGTTTTATTACCAACGGACTATTGCATTTTGGACAAAGTTCTCCTGTTGCTTCTGGAGATTTTTTTTCCATTTCTTTAAAAGCAATTTCTACTTTAGGTTCAAAATCATGATAAAATCGATCTAATAATTTATACCAAACTAATTCTCCTTCAGCTATTTTATCCAAATCATCTTCCATTTCTTTTGTATATTTTACATTAATAATATCTTTAAAAAATTCTTGTAATTTATCCGTAATTTCAATTCCAATATCTGTTGGAATAAATTTTTTATCCTCAATATTGACATAAGCTCTTTCTTTTAATGTATCAATTGTTTTAGCATAGGTTGAAGGACGACCAATTCCTAATTCTTCCATTTCTTTAATAAGTCTACTTTCTGTATATCTAGCAGGTGGTTTTGTTTTATGCTCACTATATTCCACTCTTTCAGCAATTAGAAACTGATTTTCCTGTAATTCAGGTAAAATTTTATCAGTAGAATCCTCATATTTTGCATACACTTTTAAATATCCATCAAAAATTAAAACTTGCCCCGTTGATTTAAAACGATAATCTTGATTGAATAAAACAATACTAGTAGCCTCTACTTTTGCATCTTTCATCAAAGAAGCTAAGGCTCTATAATAAATTAAATGATATAACTTATATTCATCATTAGTTAAATACTCTTTAATATCTTCTGGCCTTCTATTGATACTAGTTGGTCGAATTGCTTCATGTGCATCTTGAACATTTTCTGTTTTTTTAGTAGTCTTCACATATCCAATATACTCTTTTCCGTAATTCTCATGAATATAAGCATATGTACTTTTTACAAACTCATCACTCATACGAATAGAATCTGTTCTCATATAAGTAATAAGACCTACCGTTTCATCTTTTAAAGTGATTCCTTCATATAATTTTTGAGCAACAGACATCGTTTTTTTCGAAGTAAAATTTAATTTAGTAGAAGCTTCTTGTTGCATAGTAGAAGTAGTAAATGGAAATTTACTTTTCTTATCCTTCTTCTTCTTTTCAATACTCTCAATGATAAATTTTCGATCCAAACTGTCTAAAATTGCCTGGGCCTGGCTTTCTTCTTTAATTTCAATTTTTTCGTTTTTATAAGTTTCTAGTTTTGAATCAAAATCTTTAAAATAAGCATCTATTTCATAATACATTTCAATATTAAATGCTTGAATTTCACGTTCACGATCGACAATTAATTTCAACGCAACACTCTGAACACGCCCTGCTGATTTTCCTTCTGTTTTAGACTGCATTAATTTACTTAAACGAAAGCCTATAATACGATCTAAGATTCTTCTAGTTTCTTGAGATTTTACCAAATCATCATCAATCTTTCTTGCTTTAGAAAATGAATTTAAGATAACATCTTTAGTAATTTCATTAAAAACAATTCGTTGGTAATCACTATCCTTTAAACCTAAAGTATCATATAAATGCCAAGAGATAGCTTCCCCTTCACGATCGGGATCGGTTGCTAGATAAACAAAATCAGAATTTTTAATATCTTTTTTTAATTCTGTTACTAATTTCTTCTTTCCTTTTATAATTTTATAATCAGGCTTAAAATGATTTTCTAAATCAACACCAAAACCATATTTTCCAGATGTAGATAAATCCCTAATATGTCCTAAAGAAGATACCACTTTATAATCACTACCTAAGTATTTTTCAATAGTTTTACTTTTACTTGGGGATTCCACAATAACTAATTTTTTTGGCAATATAATCCCTTTCCTTTCCTGTTACATTATATACTAAAATAGTTAGTATTTGTCAAGTAAAATAATGATATTCAGTAAAAAAGAGTAAATAAATTTAAATGTTCAAAAATTTACAAATTAGGAGAAAAAATAATTTGTAAATTTTTTTCTTCTCAAATCCTTATATTTTAAGACACGACAAAAAGACCATTTTTCAGGCCAAAAAAATTTTAAAATAAATACTAGATTTCAAAGAACAAATGTAGTATAATTTAATCATCAAATCTTAATTGAAATTTGGTTTCTAAATTATTAAGATCTGAAGTTGTTGAAGTAAGTCCATTTAAGAGGAAGGAGCTTACTTCTTTTATTTTCAGTTTTAATAATTTAGTTAAACTATTTCCTTTTTCTAATAATTGTCTAATAGTATGAGCAAACTGAATGAAGAAATAATGACACTTCATA
>JALEZJ010000199.1 GCA_022772985.1 Erysipelotrichaceae bacterium
GGTAAAATTATTACCAAATAAAACAAAACAACCCCAAACCATAAATTTTATGATATAATAAATTTATAGTTAGGAAGGTGCAAAGTAATTATGTTAAGGTTTATTATATGTGAAGATAACAAAGATTTTCTAGGTAGATTAAGTAATATTATAAACAAAGTAATGATGCCCTATAACTTTGAATATAAAATTAGTAAATTTACAGAATATAATAAAGAAGTAGAAGAAATTATCAATAGAAAGTATGAACAAAAAGTTTATGTTTTAGATATTGAACTTGGAGATATATCTGGTCTAGAAATTGCTTCTGAAATAAGAGAACATGATTTAGAAAGCATCATTATTTTTGTAACATCTCATAATGAATGCAAAAATGATATTTTCTATTCTAGATTATTAGCAATCGATTATATTCCAAAAGATAGATTATGGGCTGATAGATTCGAAAATACAATTGAATATACAGTAAAAGCAATTAATAAAAGAAGAGTACTATCTTTTGAATTTAATTATAATTCATATAGAGTTCCATTTGATGATATTTTATATATTGAAAAAGTACAAGATAATCAGAAATGTATTATTAATACAGAAAATGGAAATCAGTTTGAAATCATTACAACGATATCAGAATTAGCTAAAAAACTAGGACCTAGTTTCTTTCAATCTCATAAATCTTGTATTGTAAATATAGAAAAAATAAAAAAGATAAATTATGCAGATAATACTATAACATTTATCAACAATGAGTGCGTCTATCTACTATCAAATAGAAAGAAGAAACAATTGAGAGAATATGTGGCAAATTATTAGTAATTACATAGGAATTTTAATTTTATGTATTGGAGAAATTACTTTTGCTAAAATAGTATTAAATCAAAAAATAGAAATTAATAGAATTCAAGCAATTTTAATTTTTCTAATAACGACAATTCTATGTACAATAATTTATATATATACACTAGGAACACTAAAGACAATACTAATCTATATAATTCATATGATGGAATTTAAATTCTTATTTAATTTATCGTATATAAAATCTATGTTTTTATCATTTTTATACATAGTTGTTCTAATGATTCCAGAAACTTTAGAACTATTAATTATAAAAAATACATTTATAAATTCTTTATTACTAAATCATAATATTATAAAAGGTATCATAGGAAATTTAACCGTATGTATATTGTTTATAATTGTAACATTAATATTAAAAAAGCCATTAAGAAATCTAATAAAAAAAGAAATAAGTGATGACACGAGAATAATTACATTAGCTATTATAACTTTAATACCAATCTTATTATTCTTCTATTTAATGGGAAAAAACGTAAATGTTAGCGAAGAAGTAACACAATATTTAATAGCAATTATAGTATTATTAATAGAATTATTTAGTCTGATAAAGCAAATGATAGAAAACAATAAATTAACAGAAAAATATGATAAATTATTAGAATTTATGGTAACATATGAAAATGAGATTGAAAAGCAAAGAATTTTAAGACATGAAGTAAAGAATGAATTTCGAACTATAAGAGCAAAAATATGTGATAAACAAAAAAATCAAGAAATTATAGAGTATATTGATGAAATAGTAAATGATAAATATGAAGTGAAACAAGAAGAATATGCAAAATTTGGTTATTTACCACCAAATGGGATTAAGGGATTATGTTATTTTAAAGTACAAGAAGCAGAAGAAAAGGGAATAAAAGTGGCATCAAATATTTCAAAGAGAATAAAAGAATCAACGATTTATCATTTAACAATAAAACAACAAAGAGACTTTGGTAAAATATTAGGAGTATTTTTAGATAATGCAATAGAAGCAAGTTTGGAATCAAATGAAAAACAAATAGGAATAGAAGCATACATTGATTTAGAAAAAGAATTTAAAATGATTATTTCAAATACATATAATAATCAAATAGATAAAAATAAAATAGGAAAAGAAACCTTTAGTACAAAAGGGAAAACAAGAGGG
>JALEZJ010000143.1 GCA_022772985.1 Erysipelotrichaceae bacterium
AGGCTTTAATAAGATTGATTCAAGATAATCCATATACTCTTGATGAAATATTAGAAATGGGCAAAGAAAGAGTTAAAAAAAGCGATTGATTTCGCTTTTTTGGTCGTACGTTACTATTTAGAACTGTGAATAGTAACAAAAATTCAATTTCAAATACAATAAATTTAACTTTTTGAAAAAATTAATACAAATAATATACTAAATTATTTGATTCAACAATATAACATTTTCCAAAAATGTTAAAATATTAAATTGAATTGTCTAATATTACACATTCATGTTTTATAAAATTTTTTCTTTTAATCAACAACGTTTCTAACTTAATACATCGTATAATTTGATTATCAATTAAATTATATTTAGCATCAACTTTAATACTTTCATGATTTTTAAAATACAATATTGTAGAAAAATCATTAAATTTAGAATATTTTAATAAATTTTGATAAGAAACCCAAATAGAATTTTTATGAATGCAGCTAGAAGTAGGAAAGAAAATAATGTTTTTACTATCCTCAATTACAATAGGAACTTTCATATCAACTCCAATCAAATTCTTTGTACCTTCTTTCCTTCCTTCATAAGAACTTCCGAAAAAAAGACAACTATTTTTAATAATTGTAAGTGGTGACATTTTTACAATAAATTCACCATCTACCTCATAAATCTTAGATTTTTCTTTTCCAATAGGAATAATTAATAAAGTCTCTACATTAATTTCATAATTATCAAATTCCACAAATTTTCCCCCTTTCCCACATCATTTTAAATAATATTGATGTGCGAAATAAATTAAAACATATTTTTTTGTCAGTAATTGTCGAATTTTGTCGAAAAAATATATCTTTTGAAAAATTTATAGTTAAAAGAACAAAAAATTCACTTTAAAAAACTATACTTGCTAGTCACATTATCAGTATACTATCCATCATTTAACATAAATCCTATAATGAAATAACTTCTTTCATATAAAAAAAATCAATTTTTACAAGAACTTTCACATTCTAAACAAATATCCAAAGTAAACACTTAAAAATCACATCAAAATTTAATGTGATTTTCTAAATCTTTTTATCAAAATAATAATATATCTAAACCTATCTTATGAAAAAACTTTAAAACATATTAATATGTTTTAATTGGTAATACTAACTGAATTAAAGAATCATCCTCAACAGATTTAATAATAATTGGACTATTATCATTATTCATAAATAAAGTTACATTATTAGTCTCAAAACTTTTTATACTATCTAACATATACTTAGAACTAAATGATATAGAAATTTCATCTTGACTATCAACAAACATTTTTTCTTCTACTTTTCCAATTTCTGGAGAATTAGAAGATATAACCATTTCTTGATGACCAAGTTCTAATTTTATAGTATTCTTGTCTCGATCCGAAGTAAGTAAAGAAGCTCTATCTATCATTTCAAATAATCCATTACAACTACATTCTACCTGTACTTTAAATTCATTCGGAATAATAGAAGACGTTGCTGGATATGTCCCACTAAGTAACCTAGACAAAAATAATATTTCTTTATATTTAAACAAAATTTTATTTTCAAAGATATGCAACTCTAAATTTTCATTATCATCTCCAATAATTTTGTCTAGTTCTAACAAGTTTTTTCCTGGAATAACAATATTAATACTATCATTTAGTACTCGATCTAAATGAATACTTTTTTTAGCTAAACGATACGAATCAGTCGCAATAACTTCCATTAAATCCCCGTCTATTCTAAAATTAATACCTGTTAATAAAGGTCTAGATTCATTTCTAGATGTTGCAAAAAAAGTTTGAGAAATTATCTTCTTGATTAAATTAGTTTTTAAAATAATAGGTTCCTTAGTTCCTTCTAAATCTAAGTTAGGAAATTCATTAGAATTAATTCCATTCAAATTAAATTCTGTGTTATCAGTACTAACAATCATTTTATGACCGTCCATAACTTCAATTGTAATATTTGTATTAGGTAATTTTTTAATAATTTCAACAATATACTTTCCGCCAATTACAATACTTCCATATTCTCTAATTTCTACAATTTCTTGTGTAGGTATTAAACAACGAATAGAAATATCAGAATCACTAGCAGATAAATATAAACCTTCTTCTGTTAAATCAAATTTAATCCCAGTTAAAATAGGAATTAAATTTCTAGGTGAGATAGCTCTTGAAGTATGATATAAACTTTCTAATAAGATTTCTTGTTTAATAACAAATTTCATATATATTCCTTCTTTCTTAATATTAATTATTATTTATTATGATGTGGAAACTGTGGAAAACTTCGTTTTTACTATAAAATATAAGGATTATAAATTCCACAGTACTGTGGAGAATTTGTTTTTTTTCCACAAAATTCCCCAATACTATGAAGATAACATTTGTTTTAATTCTTTTATAACAACTTTTAATTGTTCATTTGTTTTTAAATCACTCTCTATTTTTCGATAAGAACTCATAATAGTAGAATGATCTCTACCACCAAAATAAGTTCCTATCTTAGGAAAAGATTCATTGGCCATAGTTCTACACAAGTAAATAGCTACTTGTCTAGGATAATTAATATTCTGACTTCTCTTCTTACCTTTTATATCTTCCAGAGTAATTTTAAAATAATCGCAAACGACAGTTTGAATTCTATGAACATCATTTTTATAAACACTTCTATCCGTTAATTGATCTTTTAAAGCATCCACTGCTGTATCTAGGTCAACATTACCTTTATTCATCATTAAAGCGTAGGCAAAAACTCTAGTAATTGCACCTTCTAATTGTCTAACATCTGAAGCAAAATTGTTGGCAATATATTCAATAACTTCTTTAGGAACATCTTTAGCCGACTCTTGATGAGCAATTTTTCTTTCGATAATACTCATTCTTAAATCAAAGTCAGGTGGAGTAATATTAGCAGTAAGACCCCAATTAAATCTTGTAAGCAATCGGTTTTCCAACATTTTCAAATCGTCAACAGAGCGATCCGAGGCAATAACGATTTGCTTATTTTCATTGTATAATTCATTAAATGTATGAAAAAATTCTTCTTGTCCCTTAGTAGCATTTCCTAAAAATTGAATATCATCGATCATTAAAACATCAATATTTCGATATTTACTTTTAAAGCTGTCGATCTTATCAAAATTTTCTTTTTCATTGTAGCGTACTGCATTAATAAAGTCATTTACAAACTTATCACTAGAAATATAAAGAACTCTCAAATTACTATTTTCTAAAATATAATTTCCAATGGAATGCATTAAATGGGTTTTACCAAGTCCACTTTTCCCATATAAAAATAAAGGATTATAAGCTTTTCCTGGTTTCTCTGCCACAGCCATGGAAGCAGTAAAAGCAAAACGATTTGAGCTTCCAACAATAAAATTACTAAAGGTATAATCTTTATTTAAATTAGCATCTTCAAAATTTTGAATTGGTACTCCAATTTCAGGAATATTTTTTTTAGGAACAACTGTTTTTTTCTTCTCAACCTCATTTTTTTGAATTTCCCACTCATCTTCTAACAAAAAATTAAAATTAAATATGGAACCAGTAAGTTTTGTAAATTTTTCTTCAATAATATCCTTATAATTTTCAATTAAATGTTTTTTATGAACAGGCATTGGAACAATAACTGTAGCCACATTGTTACGTAAGGATACTAATTTTGTATCACGAAACCATGTTTCATAAGAAAGTGAAGAAATACTTTCCTTAATGGTATTTAGAAAATTATTCCATAAAGATTCCACATCCATAAAAATTCCTCCCAACATCTAGAAATATTTTAACATAAAAAAATTTTTTGTGTAAATATTTCATTATTAAGTAACAAAAAAAAATAATTGTGGAAAAGTAAAACTATAATTTTACAAAAAAACTAAGTTTTTTCCACAGCGATAAAAGATTATATTTAAAGGAAATAATCAAGTTTTCCACAGTTTTCCACAGGCATTTTTAAACATAGGGTTGTGGATTTAATTTATCCACAGTGGAAATGTGTGGATAGTTTAATATTCCTATAATTCAAAATTAAAAGTATTAGAAATATTCATACAAATTCTAAAGAACTAAAATAAAATTAAAAGGATTGTCTCCTGTAAATTACAGGTTACAATCCTATAACTAGAAACAATTTATAAACCGTTCAACTTTTAGTGGCATCAAAACTAATTTTGGTCATCCTTGATTTTAATTCTAGTTTTTTTATTAGTTATCCTATTTGGATGGCATTTCAAAACAAATTAGACCATCATTTTAAAAATATATTATTTGAATTCAAAACAACATAAAAGAAAGTAAAAATAGACAATAATACTAGTTTTTAAATCATTTTTCTGATTTTAGAAAATTACTGTTTCCATTCTACCATCCATTTATTATAAATAGACGCATTAGAACTATGAGGTTCAGGATTTGGTAATTGCATTTTAACAATCATAGGTATTTTCATCATTTTACCAAAAGCCACACAAGTACCAGATTGCAATGCTTTTTGCTTTTCAATAACATCGGCACTAATATTAGGAACCATTTTTCGAATATATTCCAGATCACTAGGATGTGTAATTTTAAAAATCAAAAAATTAGTACATTGTGATATAACTGTTTCACTAAGTTCAGTAGGTCTTTGAGTAATTAAATCTAAAATAACTCCAAACTTTCTTCCTTCTTTTGCAATTCTCTCAAATATATTATATCCTAATATATTGATGTCGTTATCTCTTTGAACGTAACGATGAGCTTCTTCAAGCATCAAATGAATTGGCATTGCTCCCCTATCTTTTAGTCCCTTACTAAATTTAAAAAGAATCCGACAATATACTTTAACGAGTGCTTTAGCAAATCGATCATCAATTTCTTCTAAAACAAAATTAATAATTTGTGCTCTCTTAGATTGCCCAGCCATAATAATATCAGTAATAAATTCAGAAGCATTACAAAATTTTCCATAATTAAATATTGATTTATAACTACTATTATTAATTGTGTGTAATTTCACTTTTAAAGCCATTGCTTCAGAGGAAGTTTTTTCATTTAATAGTAATCCTTCAGAAATTAAAGCAAAGTTTAAAGCTATTTCTAAATCGTCTAAAGTAAAGTAAATAGGTACATAGTCTTCATTCCAAGTAGTACTATTATCTATAAACTGTTGTATATATTCTGCAATAAGTACTCGTTCTGCAAATTCACCTTTACTATCAATTTCGAAACATTTTCTGAATTGTCTAGTATAACCAATTCCAGGAACATCTACATTAAGATTTAATTCATCAGTATGACAATTCTCTAAAATAGAGAATATCTGATCACGAATTCTACCAGGAGTTTGATTAGTATATAAAACAGAAACAATTGCACTAGCAATTAAATGATTTTTATATTTTTTAGAATCTACATCGTCTCTAGCAAAAGTAGAAACTAAACTAAGCATTTTTTCAATAATGGCAAGCTGAGAATATTCTGTAACATCTAATAAATTAGCATAATCATCAACAGTTAATAACCATAATGGTAATTTAATTGGATTTTCAGAAGAACCATTAATAGAATACATCTTATAATTAAAGTTCACATTAAAACTATTGATTGTTCGAAAGGCATTATCATATTCATCCGTATTATTAAAAATAAAAATATTACTATTAAATGGAATTTTATCTGGAATTGTGAATAAGTTCTGAACAAATCTAGAAACTCCATAAGTCTTTCCACTACCAGTATTTCCAAAAAAAGCATTATGATTACTCCACATATCATCAATATTGATCTTAATAGGATAATCATTATATAAAGGAGAAAGTCCTAAAATCATACTTTTATCATCATTATCCCCTACTAATTCACTTAATTCTTCTTGATTAATCATTCGTACTTTTGAAGATAAACTAGGCTTACGAATCAAGCCACTAAGAAATTTTCCATTAATAAATTCACCTAAAAAATTTACCTTGACCTGATCACCATCTATTTCTTCTACTTCTCCTAAAATTTTTTTTACATCGTCTTCAAAAATTAAATTCATATTTAATAAATCTTCATTTGACGTTCCTTCTATCCGAACCATTGCATAATTTTTACTAATTGCAATAATCTCTTTAAACATAAAAATTCCTCCTAGCATATAGTTTACTTAAAATAATTTTAACACAAAAATCACAATTACAAAATAAAAAAAGAAAGAAAAAAAATAAAAAGCATATTTTTTGTAAACATAAATGTTGACAGAACGAGATTTACCATATATAATAAAATAGCATTTTGATTTGGAGGTGTAACTATGGCAAAAACACAAGGCCCAACTTTTCAACCTAATAATGAAAAAAAAGCTAAAACTTGCGGTTTTAGAGCTCGTAAAAATGGAAAAGGAAATATTTTAAATAGTAGAAGAGCAAAGGGAAGAAAAAAATTATGCGCTTAAGCTACCAATGTAGCTTTTTTTTTGATTTAATAATAAAATTTTCTTTCATATATTATATCTTAGGAGGTTGACATGAAAAAGAAAAATATCATAAAAAAAGAATCTGAATTCACAGAAATAATTAACAATTGTCCATATAAAAAAAATACTTATTTTGTGATTTACTATCGAAAAAATGATGAACAAAATAGATATGGAATTACTGTCCCCAAAAAAACAGGAAAGGCAAATATTCGCAATAAAATTAAAAGAAGAGTAAAGAATATTATTGATCAAAATGAAAAAATAGTGCACAACTCCTATGATTATGTTATAATAATTAGAAAGAGATTATTAGAATTAAATTATAAACAAATAGAAGAAAATTTAATGAGTCTCATGAATAAGATAGGAGAAAAATATGAACAAAAATAACAATAATAAGAAAAAAATAATAATAATATTAATTTGTGTATTTCTATTATCAGGTTGTACCAAACAGTTAAAAGATGAAGATAAAAATGTAGTAACAAATAAATCAACAGGTCAATCTATTACAGAAAATATTATTTGTAAACCCAAAAATAAAGATGTAATTAAAATTTATGAAGAAAATAATGTAAAAATATCAAAACTTCCAGATTGTGATAATTTTAATCCTTTAACTAATTATGAGGGATTATGGACAAGTATCTTTGTAAAACCACTAGCATGGGTAATATTGAAAATTGGAAAACTACTAAATAGTTATGGTGCATCAATTATTATTACTTGCTTATTGATTAGATTAATATTAATGCCAGTCACAAAGAAAACTGCAATACAATCAGAATTAATCAAAAAAGCACAGCCAGAGCTAGAAAAATTAGAAAAAAAATATAAAGGAAAAGAAAGTCAAGAAGATCAAGCAAAAAAAGCACAAGAAATGATGATGATTTACCAAAAATATAAAATTAATCCTTTATCAGGATGTTTATTATCATTTATTCAATTACCATTATTATTTGCCTTTTTAGAATCGATTAACAGGACACCTGCTTTATTTGAAAATAATTTCTTAGTATTTCAAATGGGAACTACCCCATGGGTAGGAATATTTCAAAATCATAATTATTGGTATATATTGTTAATTATTTTAATTATAGGAACTACATTTATATCATTTAGAAAAACTTTAAAAGATCAATCGGGACCAACTGCAACACAAATGAAATATACAATTTACTTCATGCTCGCTATGATCTCAGTTGCTTCTCTTACTCTACCAGCAGCTTTAGGAATTTATTGGATTACATCTAGTTTATTTACTATTTTACAAAATTTATATGTAGAAAGGAAAAAGTAAAATAATGAAAAGTTATGTATTTGAAGCAAAAACAATAGCAGATGCCAAAGAAAAAGCATTAAATGAATTAAGACTTTCAGAAGAAAATATAATTATTAAAACTCAAGAAGAAAAACAAGGACTTCTCAAAAAAACAGCTAAAATAAAAGTAATTTCTGTAAATGATTTAATTAATTATTTAAAAGAATCTTTAAATACTATTACTTCCTTGATGAATATTAACACTAACTTAGAAGTAAGAAGAAGAGACAAAAATATTGAAATAAAAATATTTTCTGATCAAAATCCTATTTTAATTGGAAAAGATGGAAAAACATTAGAGGCTCTTCAAAATATTTTAAGACAAGTGTTATTAAAAGAAGTAGGAGATGAATATAAAATTCTTCTTGATATTGAAAATTATAAAGAGAAAAAAATAACAAATTTAGAGAGAGTAGCCAAAAAATTAGCACGAGAAGTAAAAAAAACAAAAGTAGAAATCAAACTTGATAGAATGAATTCTTATGAAAGAAGAATTATCCATAATACTTTAGCAGATAATGAATATGTGTATACTGAAAGTATAGGTGAAGAACCTAACAGGTATGTAGTAATTAAACCAAAAGAAGAAATATAGACATTCTTCTTTTATTTTTTGTGTCAACTACCAACAAAATCCTTCTATTTTATTGATAAAATCATACAATATGCTATAATTAATACCCAAATCAAAAGGAGGAAAAAATGAAAACACTAAATTATATAAGTGAAGTAACAAGTATTGATACCAAATATCTAATTCTAATATTTAAAACAATAATATTTTTTTTAATTTTATCTTGTATTAAAAAGATAGGAATCAAAATTTTAAAACATATAAAAGATAATAAAAAAGAATACATTTACACACAAAGGTATAAATTATTAATTAATATAACAAAATTTATAGTCTTTATATTATTATGGGGAGAGTATTTAGGGGCATTCTTAACTCTGATTAGTGTTATATCAGCAGCTTTTACGATTGCAATAAGAGATTTAATTTTTAACTTTTTTTGTGGAATATATATTAAAATAGCGAAACCATTTGAAGTAGAAGATAGAATTGAAATTAATAATTATAAAGGAGATGTAATAAATATTAATACTCTAAATTTTGAAGTATTAGAAGTAAATAACCAAACTTTTATTGGGCAAAGTACAGGGGTAATTACACATATTCCTAACTCCAACATTTTTAGTTATCCATTAAGAAATTACAATAAAGCTTTTAAATATATTTGGAATGAATTAACCGTCAAGATTCCTTTAGATAGTGATATCCAAAAAGCTAAAAGTATTATTTATAAAGCTGTCAACTCTAATGAAATCATAAAAAATATTCCAGGAAAAATGCATAATCAAATCAATAATATATCAAGTGACTACAGAATTTATTACAATAAATATGATCCAATTATCTACACACAAGTAGTAGATAGTCACATTGAATTAACTGTAAGATATTTGATTCATCCTAAAAAAGCTAGATATGTAAATTCGACTATTTGGAATAATATTCTAAATTATTACAAAAATGGAGAAATTGAATTATATAAAGAGTGAACTTATTAATTTTTATCAAATAAAGTATATCACTATTTTACTACGAGTACTATTTCTTTTTTTTTTTTATTGTGCTAAAATAGATACGATTATTAAAGGAAGTGACTAACTATCAAAAGTCAAGTCATTTTTCTAAATTTTTTAAAAATGGATTTTAGGACATGCAAAAAGAGTTTATCTCAATTATCTTTTAGTTAACTAGATAAACTTATTAAAATGATGCTAACATATAGAA
>JALEZJ010000146.1 GCA_022772985.1 Erysipelotrichaceae bacterium
ATAAATATCACTACCTTGAATTCATTATAAAGTATTTTTATAATAAAAGATAGGACTTACATTTCTAAAAAAATAGGTTATAATTGAAGTAAAAAAGAAATAGAGATTAAAATTCTCTATCTCGACTGTGAATAGTAACGAATTTTTATGTTGAAAAAGTAAAAAAAGTCATCTTTTACTTTTTATTTTTTACTTTTTATGATATAATTTTAATGTATAGTTATTATTGGTAGGTTTGGTGAATAAGATGAATTTAGGAATATTTAGGTATTATGAAAATTAATCGTTTACAATTGAAAAACTATAGAAATTATGAGAATTTAGATATTCAATTGTCTCCAAGTCTTAATATTTTCATTGGAAATAATGCACAGGGAAAATCTAATATATTGGAATCTATATTTGTCTTAGCACTTACAAAATCTTATATGAATATAAAAGATCAGTTTTTGATTAAAAATGGGGAGAATTTTTCTTGTATTAAGGCTATTTGTTCTGATGGTATTTTAGAGAATCAATTAGAAATTATTCTTACAGATAATTCAAAAAAATTAAAAGTCAATCATTTTGAAATAAAAAAATATAGTGACTATATTTCTAGAATTAAAGTTTTAATTTTTAGTCCTTATAATGTTAATTTTGTCAAGGATGGTCCAAATACTAGAAGGAAAGCTATTAATATGGTTATTAGTCAGTTTTCTAGTACTTATATTAAGTTGTTACAAAATTATAATGCTGTTTTGAAGAAACGAAATCAATTTTTAAAATCGATTGATTGTTTTAAAGAATATAATCGATTTTATTTTGACACTTTAAATGAACGTTTTTGTTCTTTGGCTGTGGATATTGTATTGGAAAGATATCAATTTGTGACAAATATAAATCAATTTTTATCTCACATTTATAAAGAGATTACTGGATATGATAATTTGAGGTTTCAATATATTAGTAATGTTGATTTGAATGATGAAAAACTAAAGATGCTAGATGATTTTAAGTTAAAGTTGTCTTCAATGTTTGAAAAAGAAAAAAAATATGGTGTTACTTTAGCTGGCCCTCATAGGGATGATTTTTCTTTTTTGTTAGACGGTAAGGATTTATCTTTATTTGGATCGCAAGGTCAAGTTAGAGGAGCTATTTTGGCTTTAAAATTATCAGAGGTTTTAATTTTTAAAGAAAAAGATGGAGATTATCCTATTTTGCTTTTAGATGATGTATTTAGTGAATTAGATATTGAGAAAAGAAATAGGTTAGTTAAATATATATTAGATGATGTTCAGACCATTATTACTACAACAGATATTGATATGATTGATCAATCTTTAGTAGATAAGGCTAAGATTTTTGTTGTTAAAGATGGGAAGATAATTGATGATGGAAAGAAGGAATGCAAAAATGAATAGTGAACATTATGATGCTTCTGATATTCAAGTATTAGAAGGATTGGAAGCAGTTAGAAAAAGGCCTGGTATGTATATTGGAACAACTGATGTTAAAGGACTTCATCATTTAGTTTGGGAAATTGTTGATAATGCTATAGATGAGGCTCTTGCTGGTTTTTGTAATAATATAGAGGTTGTTATTAATAAAGATAATTCTATTACTGTTAAGGATGATGGTCGCGGAATACCTACTGATATTCATCCAAAAACTGGAATTTCTACTGTTGAAACTGTTTATACAGTTTTGCATGCAGGTGGTAAATTTGGTGGAGGCGGATATAAGGTATCTGGTGGTCTTCATGGTGTGGGTGCTAGTGTTGTTAACGCTCTAAGTAAGTGGGTTGAAGTATTGGTTTATAAAAATGGTAAAATTTATAAGATTCGATTTGAAAATGGTGGTCATACTACTGAATCATTGCATGTAATTGGTGATTGTTCTTTGAATAGGACTGGAACTACAGTTACTTTTAAACCAGATTCAGATATTTTTGATACTGATATTTATGATTATGAAACTTTGAAAATTAGAATTAGAGAGTTAGCTTTTTTGAATCGAGGTTTATCTATTAATATTAGGGATGATCGAGATTTAGAAGATACTACTGGAGAAACTTTCTTATATGAAGGTGGAATTAGTGAGTATGTTAAATTTATTAATCAAGAAAAGACCCCTATTCATGATAATATAATTCATTTAAGTGGCGAGAAAGATCATGTATTTTTTGAAGTAGCTATGCAATATAATACTTCTTATAATTCTAATATTTATTCTTTTGTTAATAATATTAATACACATGATGGTGGTACACATGAGGATGGTGTGAAAAGGGCTTTAACTAGAGTTATTAATAGTTATGCTAGAAAGAAAAATATTTTAAAAGAAAAAGATGAAAATCTTCGTGATGATGATGTAAAGGAAGGGCTTACTATGATTATTTCTTGTAAGCATCCTAATCCTCAATTTGAGGGTCAAACAAAAGGTAGATTGGGAAATTCGGAAGTTAAGAATTTGGCTGATAGTGTTTTTGCGGAAGGATTTGAGAGATTTTTGCTTGAAAACCCTGATGAAGCGAAAAGTATAGTGAATAAGGCTATTTTGGCTAGAAATGCTAGAATGGCTGCGAAAAAAGCTAGAGAGGCAACTAGAAAAAGTGATTTAACTGTTACCAATTTTTTTGGTAAATTATCTGATTGTAAAAGTAAAGATCCAACTGTTTCAGAAATATTTATTGTCGAGGGAGATAGTGCTGGTGGTTCTGCTAAAAAGGGAAGAGATTCTATGACTCAGGCGATTCTTCCTTTGAGAGGTAAGATTTTAAATGTGGAAAAAGCAAGATTAGATAAAGCTTTGGGAAATGAAGAGATAAAGACTATTATTACTGCTTTTGGGACTGGTATTGGAGAATATTTTGATTTATCTAAATTGAGGTATGATAAAATTATTATTATGACTGATGCAGATGTTGATGGTTCTCATATTAGAGTTTTATTATTAACATTATTCTATAGGTT
The DNA here is from genome assembly GCA_022772985.1 of Erysipelotrichaceae bacterium. GTDB lineage: Bacteria > Bacillota_I > Bacilli_A > RF39 > UBA660 > RUG11198. The sequence goes on from JALEZJ010000146.1 coordinate 2,955, forward strand.
TTTTAAGCCAATTGTAGAAGCAGGTCATGTTTATGCTGCCCAACCACCATTATTTAGAATAATGCATGGAAAGACAAGAAAATATGTTTTAAATCCAGAGGAATTGGATTCTTATCTTAATTCCCTTCCGGAAAATGTTCGTTCTAAGGCTGAAATTGCAAGAATGAAAGGTTTAGGAGAGATGGATGCTGATGAGTTGAATGAAACAACTATGGATATTGAAAAGAGAGTTTTAAGAAAGATAACAGTTGATGATTGTGTTGCGGCGGATTCTATATTTCAAAAACTTATGGGTGATGAAGTGGAGCCTAGAAGAAGATTTATAGAAGAAAATGCTGGTTATGTGCAAAATCTTGATATTTAGGGCGGTGAATTATGGATAATAATAGAGATGAATTAAATGAATTACTAAATAGAGCATCATCTTCTGATGATATAGAGGATAGTCATGCGAGTAGTGTTAATGAGGAAAATGAAGTATCTGAAGATAAATTGAGTAATAATAATGTAATTGTTAATAAAGTGAATGTAAGTAGTAATAGTTTTAGTGGATATTTCCATGAGAGAGATAGATTAGATCATAATAATATAGTTGATGAAGTTAAGACTTCTTTTATGGAATATTCAATGAGTGTTATAGCTTCTAGAGCTTTGCCAGATTTGAGAGATGGTTTAAAGCCTGTTCATAGGCGTATTTTATGGTCAATGTATGAATCTGGTTATACGCCAGATAAACCTCATAGAAAATGTGCAACTACTGTTGGATATGTTATGGGACATTATCATCCACACGGTGATTCTTCTATTTATGAAGCTATGGTGCGATTAGCTCAGGATTTTAATCAAAGGTATATGCTTATAGATGGCCATGGAAATTTTGGTAATATTGAAGGTGATGGTGCAGCTGCAATGCGTTACACAGAGTCAAGACTTGCTAAGATTTCTTTAGAGTTATTAAGAGATATTAACAAAAATACTGTTGATATGGATGATAACTTTGATGTTACTATGAAAGAACCTAAGGTTTTGCCTTCTAGATTTCCTAATGTATTAGTTAATGGTTCTATGGGAATTGCAGTAGGTATGGCTACCAACATTCCACCACATAATTTGGGTGAAGTTATTGATGGGTGTATTGCTTATATTGATAATCCAGATATTGATACTGTTGGTTTAATGCAATATATAAAAGGTCCTGATTTTCCAACTGGTGGTATTATTTTAGGAAATTCTGGAATAAAGAAAGCTTATGAGACTGGTAGAGGAAGTATTACCATTCGAAGTAAAGCTATAATAGAAGAAGTTGGGAATCATAGTAATATTGTAATTGATGAAGTACCATATGGTGTTAATACTATGGAACTTAAAAATAAAGTTGCTGAACTTGTTCATAATAAGACTATTGAAGGTATTTCTGATTATCATACAGATTTAAAAGATGGGGTAAAAATAACTATTACTTTGAAACGTGATGCTAATCCACAAGTGGTTTTAAATAATTTATATAAGCATACAAATTTTCAAATTAATTATGGTATTATTTTCTTAGTTTTGGATGGCCAAACTCCAAAAACATTAGGATTAAAAGAGATTATTAGTAAATATATTGATCATCAGAAGGAAGTAATTATTAGAAGAACTAGATATGATTTAGGAAAGGCTGAGGAAAGAGTTCATATTTTAGAAGGATTAAGAATTGCTTTAGATAATATTGATGAGGTAGTTCATATTATTCGTGATTCTAATAGTGATGATGAAGCTAAGCAAAATTTGATTTCTAGATTTGGTTTTGATGATATTCAAGCTAATAGTATTCTTGAAATGAGGTTACGTCGTTTAACTGGATTGGAAAGAGGAAAAATTGAGAATGAGTTGAATGATTTAATGGTAAAAATATCTAATTATAAGGCTATTTTGGCTTCAGAACAAATGGTTTTAAATATAATAAAGGAAGAAATGCTTGAAATAAAGCGAAAATATGGTGATGAAAGGCGAACAAAAATTGATATGACTGCTATTGATTATATCGAGGATGAATCTTTAATACCTGTAGAAAATGTTGTATTAACGTTAACTAATAAAGGATACATCAAAAGGTTGCCTGTAGATACATATAAGATTCAAAATCGTGGTGGTGTTGGTATTAAGGGAATGTCAACAAATGAAGAAGATTTTGTTGAGAATATCATTAATGTTACTACACATGATTATGTTCTATTCTTTACTAGCATGGGTAGAGTATTTAGAATTAAAGGTTATGAAATTCCTGAATTTGGAAGACAATCTAAAGGATTACCAGTAGTTAATTTGTTGAATTTAGATAGGAATGAAAAGATTACTTCGTTGTTAAAAATTGAAAAAGATGATCCATGTAAATATTTAGTTTTTGCAACGAAAAAAGGGTTGGTTAAGCGTACTGATATTTCTGAATTTGATTGTATTAGAAATAATGGTAAAAGGGCAATAACGTTAAAGAATGACGATGAATTAATTTCTGTGAAAAAAACAGATGGTACTAACGAAATATTAATGGCTTCTTCTAATGGACATATGGTTCGCTTTGGTGAGAATTCTATTCGTGTTATGGGTCGTAGTGCTTCTGGAGTTAAAGGTATTAATTTAGGCGATGGTATTTTAATTAATATGGATGTTGTCTTAAATGATCAAGAAGTTTTAGTTATTACGCGAAATGGATATGGTAAGAAAACTCCTATAGATGAATATAGAATTACTAATCGTGGTGGCAAAGGTGTAAAGACTATCAATGTTACTGAAAAAAATGGAGATATTGTTTCCTTTAAAGTATTAGATAGTGCAAATAAAGATGTTATGATTGTTACTAATGAAGGTATTATAATCAGAATTGATTCTAATCAAATTTCTACTATGAGTCGTGTTACACAGGGGGTAAGATTGATACATTTAAAAGATGGTCAATATGTTAGTTCTGCTGCGGTTATTGATAAAAGTATTAAATGTGATGAAGATGATATCAATCAGTAAACATATAGTAAAACATTGTAAATATTAATAAATTATAATTGATAATAATTTGTTAATTTCTTGAGAACTATAATATTGTGGTTCTTCGAATTTTATGGGGCCTGAAAATCACATCTAAAATTTTTAGATGTGATTTTCAATTTTTATGTCTAAACAAATAACACTAAAACCAATGAAAAATATTAAATATTTTTATTATCAGATTCTTATAGATAAAAATATAATTAATATTCTTATATTAGGTCCGTCAAAATTCGAAGAACCAATATTGTATAGTTCTTTTTTTTGGTTATTTTGTGGAAATCTAAATATATTGTAATTATTATGTTCCACGTGAAACATAGATTTCCACAGTTTAAGTTAATTATATATTGTTGGTTTTTGTAATAGATTATTAACAAGTAAATATAGTTTTATTTATTATTTATTTAAATATAATGAAGTTTTATTATAAAAATTTACTAAATCTTATAAAGAATCACCAATTTTCACTATATTTTATATCATGAAGTGATCTTTGTAACAGGAAAAGATATATTTATGTTAGTAATAGTATGCGTTTTTTAACAATTTGTATAATCATATAGAAGTAGAAGTTTTAATGCATTTTAGATTAGTTTTTTACTTTAATAGTAGTAATAAGTATAATTGTTTTTATATTGTTGGAATTTTATTTTATCGTTTATAATCTAGTTTTCATTCATTCTTTTTTTGTTTGGAAATTATTAAAACTTTATTTTATAGAAGATATTAAATTTATAACTAATATTAATATGTGTTATGTTTCACGTGAAACATAGATTTCCACAGTCAAATAAATTTAATGTTTTACTAGTTTTAGGATTTTTTATATATGATTGGAATAAGTATTTAAAAATGAATAATATCTATTTTATTATGATTTTATCATATGTATAACTATTTGATTATCAGCTTTAATTTTTTTATACTTCATTCTTCATTGTAATGAACTGGAATGTAATAAGAAAAAAAGAAGGATGTGTGTTTTTTATGATTGAATATGTTTATAAAAGGGAATACAATTTATCACAATATGATTGACCGTTTAGGAGGCTAGTTCAGGCTACGAGCTTTAGCTCGTTCATTCTTAAGAATTTAGAGGTAATTAATTGCCTTGAGCTTTTAATTGTTGTATAATAACCTACCAAAGAGAGGTGAGGTTATGAGAAAAAATTCT
>JALEZJ010000156.1 GCA_022772985.1 Erysipelotrichaceae bacterium
AGCCAATTTCCTATTCTGTAATAATATTGAATATCAATATGAAAAATTATATAAAGAACTAATGCCTGAAAAAAGAACTTACAAACCAGACTTTACCTTAAACTTAGGTGGAGAAGAAATTTATCTAGAATATTTTGGACTTTCTACATATCAAAGCAATCAGTTAGATAGATACAATAAAATTAGAATTCAAAAAGAAAATTATCATAAAGTTCATCATACCAAATTCATCAAACTAGATTATGAACCTAATCAAGATTTAATAGAAACTCTAAAATCAGAATTATTAAAAATGGGATTTACATTACGCCCTAAAACGAATGAAGAAATTATGGATGCCATCTTAAATAGAAATCCTCTATCACAACTGTATCCATTTAAGAATTTCTTATATCAGTTAATTAAAATGATAAAATCTTCATCGAAACGAAACGATTATCAACAAATTGTCGCCAACTATTTATCATCTCTTCCAAATTCCGAACAATGCCTAGCAACTCGCCAATTTTTCTACACCAATGATTTTTATCTTTACTATCAAAATAAATTATTTGCAACATCTGATTATGGCTTTGATTTTAGTGATATGATATATTACGCGAATAAGTATATCGAAACAGTTGATACCAATAATAGTCTAAACTTTGAATACCTAATCATTGATGAATATCAAGATATTTCCCAAGAAAGATACGAATTAACGAAAAAAATAGCAAGCAGAAATCATGCTAAAATAGTAGCAGTCGGGGATGATTGGCAATCTATCTATGCTTTTACTGGTTCTAAAATAGAATATATCTATAATTTTCAAAAGTATTTTAAAGGCTCCAAACTTCTAAAAATAACTAATACTTATCGAAATAGTCAGTCATTAATTGATTACTCTGGTAATTTTATTATGAAAAATAAAGATCAAATCCAAAAACAATTAATATCTGCTAAAAAAATAGAACATCCAATTCGTTTTGTCATGTTTGAAGAAGGGGAAGAGTATGAAGTATTAAAAAAATTAATTGTAAAAATTCATGAAGATAACCCAAGTCACCATATTATGATCTTAGCAAGAAACAATCAAATGATTAAAGACTGTTATAATGACCCACTACTAAAAGATGATATTGGAACCAAAATAGAATATGTAGGATATGAAGATATAAAAATAGATGGTATGACAATTCATAAATCAAAGGGGTTGACAAGTGATGAAGTAATTTTAATTGGATTAAATCAGAATTTCCCACATTCCAATATGGAACGCTTTTGGATGAAAACTTTATTTCAACCAGTATCAGAGACGGAATCAATTCCTTTTGCAGAAGAAAGACGAATCTTTTATGTAGGCTTAACTAGAACTAAAAATCATGTCTATTTGTTAGTAAATAAAAATCCAAACCAAAGAAGTCCATTTATTAATGAAATATATAATATTATCAAAGAAATAGATAGCAGTAAAAAGGAAGATAGGAATAAACAAATATTTAACTAATAGAAGGATTAAAATAATAGGTAGTTAATAATAAACAAAAATAAAGATAATTATGATAACATAGTGACACAAGGAAAAAGGAAGATAACGTAATAATTATCACAAAAAATATTTTTCCTAAAAAATAAAAAGATAGGAGTATAGAAATGTCAAAAACAGAAGAAATAACACTAAAAAATACAAAAGCAGAAATATTAGATGCCTTAAATGAAGCATTAAAAAGAGAAAAAAATATAAATAAAATGAAATCAGATCCAATCAAAGAAGAACAAAAGCAAAAAGAAGAAACAGCCATCAAAAATACAAAAGTAAATGTTGAAAAAAATATATTTTCTCAAGAACTAATAAATAAGTTCAATGAATTAGAACTAGCAATAAGCACATTAGAAAATAAACTAAAAGAATTATACGGTGTAGAAAAAGAATTAAATAATCTTACCGTAATAATGAACGCTGGTAAAGACTGTATTGCAAATATCGAAGAAGAAAAACAACAAAAAAAGAACGAACTAGAAGAAATGATTAAAAAATTAGATGAAGAATATAAAGAAAAGAAAGAAGAACTTGAAAAAGAATACACGAAACAAGCTAACAATTTAAAAATTGAAAGAAAAAGAGAAGAAGAAGAATACAATTATAATACAAAAAGAGAAAGAGAAATTAATAATAATAAATGGCAAGATGAAAAAAATAAAAGAGAACAAGAACTAAAACAAAAAGAAGAAGAAATAAATAAGATGCATAAAGATGCCAAAGAAAAAGAAAAATATATTCAAGATTTAGAGAAAAAAGTGGAAGAAATGCCAAAAACGCTATTAAGTGAATATGAAAAAGGTTCAAAAGATACCAAATTAGAATTAGAAAAAGAGTACAAGTATTCCACTGAACTTCTAAAAAAGGATTTTCAATCTATAATTGATAGACAAACTGATAAAATTGAATCCCTAAATGAAGAATTAAGAAAAATAACAGAACAAAATATTTCATTACAAGAAAAAGTAGATAAAGCATATATCGAAATAAAAGAACTTGCTTCTAAAACAGTTGAAACCACAGGAGCAGTAAAAATAATAGGTAATTCTAGTCAAGAAATAAATAGATAATCAGTGATTATATTCATCAATATTATTCTATTATGATAGAAACAGAGTCAGGTGCAGAAATGCGCCTTTTCTTTTAATTAGAACAAAGGATGTGTTTTTACTTATCAACTTAATGATAATTTTCATATAATATTCAATAAAATTAAAAGGAGACTAACCGTCCAAAAAGAAGATTTCTAAAAAAAATAATGGAATAATTTTTTTGTATGATACAAAATTATGATAAAATATAGGTAAAACAAATAATATTAAGGATAAGAGGTGATGGATTTGAAGGAACATAAACATCTAGGTTGCTATGGATTATTAATGGAAGGAAATAAGATATTACTAATAAAGAAGAAAACTGGACCTTATGATGGATTATTAGATTTACCAGGTGGTTCTTTAGATTTTGGTGAAACCCCGGAAGCCACATTAAAAAGAGAATTTATGGAAGAAACTGGTTTAGATATAACA
>JALEZJ010000158.1 GCA_022772985.1 Erysipelotrichaceae bacterium
CTAAATACTACATCTTCTACTCTTTCAGCATACGAAACTGGTAAAGTATTAATACAAACAAGTTTTGCAATTACAATATGTTCTCAATATAATGTTTCATTAGATTGGTTATGTGGTAGAAAGTAAAAAGAAGTATCTTCAATTGATACTTCTTATTTTATATATTTATTAATAATAGAATTAAACATATTATTTAAATCTATTATCTCATTTTCATAAACTTGTTTTAATTTATCAATTTTAATAGCAAAATCAGAAAATTTCTTTTGTAATTCCATAGGTGGTAAAATTATTTTAAATTTTTTAATTTCAACTAAATGTAAATCTGGAACACCTATACCCTTTATACTTTTATCAGCTTGGGCTTTTACATATGGTTGAGACATTGTATAGTTTAAATACATTGGATCTATAATTTCTTTTTGTGGTTTAATAAGGCATACACTTACATAAAGAGAAAAAACATCATTGGTATTAATTATTGCAGATCTACCATAAGTAGCTCCAACTTTTGTATATAATATATCATTTTTTTCAGGATTACATCTTTTATTATAAATAATAGAATCCTCTTTTGATATATATTTGCAATCATCAAATTTCAAAGTTCCTGTTGTTATATCCTTTACTGAGATAAAAGGAATACCTTTTTCTGTATATTTAGGTTTAGAATGAACGCCGTCTGTAATGTTTGATGTAACATCTGCTAAATTTACAATTTCGTATTTACTATCCTTATCATTTCCAAATAATTCAATATATTTTGAATTAATTAAATCATTGCAATCTTTTATCATTTTTGATTTTATATCAATCATTTTGTATATATTATCACATAGTTTTATTAATTTCAATTGTTCTTCTTTACTCGGGAATTCAACTTCTATTTTATTTAAACCTTTATCGTTAATTGATTTCATTGTTGCACCAGAACAATATAAATCCTTTTGAAAATTAAACTTTTGAGAATTTAAATAATAATATAGAAACTTTGGAAATAAACTATCTTTTGTTTTTAAACAATAAAATCCTGTTGAATATATATTATTTATGTTTTCTAAATTACCAATCAAAACTTTATTGGTATTTTTCATTTTAGCAAATAACAGTTCATTCTCATTTAATAACAAATTTGCTCGAGATGGCTTGTTTTCAAAAGTAACCATTGTAGAATTTACGATCAAATTTTTTTCTAAATCACCTGTTGCTATATATTTCTTTTCTCCATCATACTTTAATACTTTTTTGTTGGATATTTCACAATAATCTAATAATTTCATTTTATTAAATCTCCTATTGCTAATAATATCTCTTCATATTTTTTATTACTTTCAAGTAATCTTTTATATATTTGTTCACTATTTTCATAATTACTTTCTGTAACAGTTACTTTTTTATATTTATTAATTGATAAATCATAGTCATTATTTTTCACTTCATCTTTATCAACTAATATAATTGATTCTGATTCAGTTATATTATTATTATTTTTATAATCTAATAAAATGGTTGTTAAATTTGGAATTTCATTTCCATCAATTGGTTTTCTTTGAGTTGATAGAGAAAATCCATCATTATTTAATTGAACAAATAATATTTTATCTCGAGTTTTTGATATTGTTTTATCAAGTAATAAAATACTTGTTGAAACTCCAGAATATGGTTGAAAAATTCCACTAGGTAATGAAATAACAGCCCATAGACTATTTTCTAACAAATCTTTTCTAACATCACAATATGCATTGGACTGATTACTTACAACTCCATCAGGAACTATGATTCCAGCTTTTCCTTGTGAAGTCAAATGATTTGCAATATAATCTACGAAAAGTATTTCTGATTTTGATGATTTAATACTAAATTTGTTATGTGGAACTATTCCTCCTTTTGGAGTCATAAAGGGAGGATTTGCTAGGATGCATTCATATTTTTCTCCCCATTTATCATCTGATGTTAAAGTATCGTATTCATATATTTTAGGTTCACTAGCACCATGCAAAAATAAATTCATTTCTGAAATTTTTACCATTGATGGAGCAATATCATAACCACTTATATTATGTAATATTCTTGTTTTTTCATCAAATGTTAAATTACTCTTTCCATTTTCGTCAAGATTCTTATTTAAAATATATTTATATGCAGAAATTAAGAACCCTGCTGTTCCACAAGCTGGATCTAAAATTCTATCTTCTTTATCAGGTTCAACTATTGATACAATAAAATCAATAATATGTCTTGGTGTTCTAAACATTCCTAAATCACCAGAAGAACCTAAAATATTTAATAATAATTCATAAGCATCTCCAAGTTGTTCAGAATCTTCATTATAATCAAAATTTGCATCTATTATCTTTAAAAAACTTGTTAAAGTTTCAGGATCTCTATATGGTAAAGTAGCATTTTTGAATATTGATCTAAAAGTTTCTGGTAATGCTGAATTAGAATAAAATTTTTCTAACCCCTCAGCATATAAGTTATATCTTTGTTGTGCTCCAATACTATTGCTCATAATTTTTTTCCAACTATATTGTTCAAAATCACCAGAAAAGAATGTTGCAACTCCTCCCATTTCAATACTAACTTGATCCATATCATCCATAAATTTATATAATAATGCTTGTGTTATTTGATCTACTTGGTCATTTGGTAGTGGAACTTTTCCAACTATAGTATCTCTTAAATCTTTTATTGCTTTTGAAATATTTTGTGTTGCCATATTTCTTACCTCCTTTTGTAATTATCACAGTTAATATCATTTTCTGCCACATAATCTTTTATATATTCAAGTAATGGTTTATTTTTTAATCTTATACTTGATATTTCTTTTAATTCATCTTTAATTACTGAATTCATCAATTTTGAATATTGCTTAGTATATACACATTCTCTTACAAATTCATCAACAATATATGCCTCAAAAACAGTTTCAATATCATCTATTTTTTCTCCAGCATATTGTTCTAATTCTTCTTTATTCAATAATTTAAAATTATTAAATTCATCAACTAACTTTTCCTTTTTAGATTTATATCCAGTTAGTAACCCTAATATATTCATTGCAACTTCTCTAACTGTTATTCTTCTATCCATTCCTAAAGCTTGTTCTAATTTTGGAATATTAAAATATTCAGTTGGTTTATCAAACACTTGATCTTTTAAATACCATTCCAGTTTCTCAATATCAAGTTCTTCAATCATTTTTTGAACATTTGGATCTTGTCTAACTTTATCTTCAAATTTAGTATAAAGTTTTCTATCAATCAGCATTCCTGTTTCAGGGACTTTTTCTTCTTCAATTGTAAGTAAGAAATCAGCACCTTTATTAATTACTTTATCTATAACTGATGGATCAACTTCTCCTCCATCACCACTTTTAATATGTTTTGGTAAAGACAACTTCTCATCATATTTAAATTTTGTTTCAAAAAATTCACATGTTGCAAAGAAATCAAATATTTTAAAAGTATCTTTCTTTATTTTTTTATCTTTAAATTCAAATGTATGTAGTCTTGTTCCCCTACCTTTCATTTGAATAAAATCCGTTGGACTAAATACAGGTCGCATTAATCCTAAATTAATAATATCTGAGCAATCATAACCAGTAGTCATCATTGCAACAGTTACAGCTATTCTGGATTTGCTTGTTTCATAATCTTCATTCCATTTTGAATATCCGTTTAATTTATTATTTGCAAAATTTATTGTCATTTGTTGAGCATCCATAACATTAGATGTTATTTGAACTGCAAAATCAGAATTATATTTTCCAGGGAACATTTTATCAGCAATATCATTTAATATTTCTGTAATTTTTCTTGCATGAGCTTGATTTACACAAAAAATAATTCCCTTTCCTATTTCATTTGTAATTGGATCTCGAAGTGCATTTTCCATAAATGTCATACAAAATACTTTATTAGTAGCTTCAGAGAAAAAATCTTTCTCATAATTTTTTTCTGTCATTACTTTTGTTTTTCTTCCATCCTTAGATGTTACAGAAACTTCAACATCATCACTAGATGAATCAATAGTTAATCCTTGTTCACTTAATAATTCTGTTGTTATATCAGTTCTAGCATCTACAATTGTTGGATTTACTAAGATACCATCTTTAACTCCATCATTTAAAGTATAACTAAATGTAGGATTCCCACTATCACATCCAAAAATATGATATGTATCTAACATTAATCTTCTTTCTAATTCTCTTGGATCTGTTTCGTCAAATTCAATGCCTTTTAAATAATTTTTTGGTGTTGCAGTTAGTCCTAATTTATATCCTAAAAAATATTCAAATACTGCTCTACTATTACCACCAATACTTCTATGAGCTTCATCTGATATTACTAAATCAAAATCAGTAGGAGTAAATATTTTTTGGTATTTATTATCTGTTGTAAATGATTGTATAGTGCTTATAACAACATCAGCACTATTCCAATCCTGTTTATTTTCTTTATATATTTCTACTTTTATTCCATCTTTACTTAAATATCTTCCTAAATCTTTTTTAGCTTGATTTTCTAATTCAATTCTATCTACTAAGAATAAAACTCTTTTAGCAACTTCACTTCTTATAAACATTTTAATAATTCCAGCAGAAGTTAATGTCTTTCCTGTTCCTGTTGCCATTTCTAATAAGAATCTTGTCTTTCCATCATTAATAGCAGTTTGAACAGATTTTATTGCTCCTAATTGATAATGTCTTAATACTCTTATTCCATTATCCATACAATATTTAAATATTAATTCATCATCTTCTGTTTTCCAAGCACTACTTGTTTCTAAAGATGGTTCTTGACTCAATGCAACGAAATATTTATCAATTTTCATATCAGTAATTGATTTAATATCTGAAGTTAATGCTTTACTTTCTTTTAAACTTTCATAAGTAGGAAATGAAGTAATCATTTCTGGATTACCTTTTTCTAAATTCCAGAAATAATGTATTGAACCATTAGTAAGAATAATATACTTACATCTTAAAGAATTAGCATATTTTCTAGCTTGTTCTTTAGCATCTAGTGGATGAATAGCATCTTTTTTTGCTTCTACAACTACAAAAGGAAAACCATTTTCATCTAATAATAAATAATCAACAAAACCATTTTTTGTTTTCTTTAATTCAATTCCATCTAAATCTTCTTGTTTTATTTTTACATTTGGCTCAAGTTGAATATTAGCAATTCCTTTTTCAGTTGGAAAAAATCTCCATCCAGCATCTTCTAATAATTTATTTATGCTTATTCTAGCTAATGCTTCTTTTTGTAACATATAATTACCTCCTCTAGTATTTTTAAAGAAATATACATCAATATAATTATAACATGATTTTGTTTATTTTTCTCATTAAATACCACATAAAAAAACTTAATTTATTTTTTCAAAATTAAGTTCTTCATAATTTATAACATTTATTCCATGTTCTATATTTAAAAGTTGAATAGCATTTTTTACTATCTGTTCTTTTTCTTTTTTTGTATATTTAATTTTTTTAGATAAAGAATTATATACATCTTCTGCTGTTGTTCCTAAGTATTCATTATTAGAATATTGATAATTTAATAGTAATAGTTCAGATAATAATTTTGTATCAAATAATTTTCTTAATTTCTTTTCTTCGTTTTTGAACATATCATC
>JALEZJ010000172.1 GCA_022772985.1 Erysipelotrichaceae bacterium
TTTCAATAGAAATGATAGAAACAATAGTTGGAGCAATAATAATGGCAATAGCAACATCATTATTTTTATTACCAAATCAACTATCATCAGGAGGGTTCGCAGGTATAGCGACAATTTTATACTATTTTTTAGATATACCAATGGGAACAACAATACTTGCAATAAATGTACCATTATTTATATTTTCAGCATACAAATTAGGAAAAGGATTTGTAATAAGGTCATTTGTAGGAACGGTGACATTTGCTTTTGCAATTGACCTATTAGATAAAATAACACCATTAACTCAAGACAGATTTTTAGCATGTATTTATGGAGGAATTATAATAGGGTTAGGGACAGCAATAATCTTAAAAGCAAATTCATCGACAGGCGGTTCAGATTTAATAAGTATGCTAGTAAAAAAATATAATCCAAATATAAGAACTGGAAATGTAATAATATTAGTAGATGTAATAATTGTAAGTTTAAATATGTTATTTTTTAAAGAAATTGAAATAGGCTTATATTCTGCAATTGCAATATATTTGATGGGAAAAATGATAGATATAATATTTGAAGGTATTTATTTTACAAAACTTGTTATTATAATTTCTGATAGAAATGAAGAAATTGCAGAAGTTATCGGAGAAAAAATAGGGAAGGGCACTACAGGACTTTATGGAAAGGGAATGTATAAAGATGAACAAAAATTAGTACTTCTATGTGCAGCGTCAAGAGGAGATGTTTCTAAGGTAAAACAAACTGCAAAAAAGATAGACCCACAGAGTTTTATAATAATTGCAAATGCAAGAGAGGTTGTAGGTCTAGGGTTTAAAAAATAAAAGAACAAATCTATGTTTTAAGATTTGTTCTATAATCGAAAATTAAATTTCACAGAAAATTATTTTAATTAATGTTCTATTTCTGAACATTGATTTGAAGTGTCATTTTGTTCTTCTTTGTAAGCAATAAAACCAGTTTTAGGCATATCTTTACGATTATCATTATGAAGAACTTCCTGATTCAAAAAAGAAGTATAAACATTTCTGATAAATTGAACCAATTTATTAAGGTCAGTTCCAGTATTATCAATATTTTATATATAATAATCCACACAATTACACATAGATTTTTTAAAAGCAAAATACGCATCAGCACTTTTAAATAAATTTTTTTTAAAAGAATTTTTATTAGAATTAGTTTCTTCCTTTAGAGCTCTAATGTAACGTATAAATTGTTTAGAACTAGAGGTTGGAAGTGATTCTGTATCACTCATAGAGTAATAAGATGTTTCTAGATAACTGTTAGGATCTTTTATATTAACTTTATCATTTATTTTATTAACAATAGATGATATTTTAGGTTTAATATCTTTTGACATAGATTTAGGATATAAATATAAATAATTACCGCCACCTTGGCTTATCATGTAAATATTTCTAGAATTAAAGTCAAAAGCTGTATTTGTATAATTTAATAATTTACTTGTTTCATCAATTAAAAGTTTATTTGATTTATCTAATCTATAGTCACTAAAACTATGGTCATATGCAGTATTAGACAACTTTAAACCAGAAAAAGAAACATATGATGCAGAATATTTTTCATTACTATTACATATTTGTTGGGCCAAAGAAAGTCTGAAGTAATGTTTATTTAAAAGTCCTGTATGATCTTTTGTTAATTGATCAAGTAAATTTTCAGAGTTATGAATTAGTTTTTTAAGTTCATCTTCTGAGAAATCATTTAAATCAGAAAATCCTTTTTTCCTAACCATTAAAGCATTTATTAATATAGCATCATCAGTAGATAAATTATTTTTTTTGTTTTTATTGTTAATAATGTTATCATAATTTGGTGAATAAGGATAATCATTTTTCATTAATGACTCAAAGTTTTTTGGTAACTGATTATCTAATTTATCATTTAACAAACATAAAAAAGAATTTGTTACAAAATCAGCAGAGTCAACAATTTGTTGTGGCTTAAATTCAAAATTCTTAGATGGTCTAAAGTTCTTTAAAAATTCATAAATTGATATATTAATAAAATCATTTAATTCATTCCAAGAATATTCTTCTTGAGAAGAAACAGACTTTGGTATTTGTAAATCAAGAAAATCATCTGCTAAAATATCGGCTGGTGAATTAGATTCTTTACGAGCTGCTTTTATATTATTTACTTCATTATCAGTAATTTTAATTAGGCTATCAATATCTCCATAAGTAGAATCAGATGAAGCAAGCTCTATTGATAAACCACTTATAGTAACAGCATTTTGTTGTAAGTTGTTATTTATTTTCGCAATATATTTATCTGCAATTTCTTTATTAGAATTAGGTAATACTATATATATTTCATCTCCGCCAGCCCTAACAATTAAAGAGTCATTAGGGAGGCTTTTCTTTATAATTCTCATTGCAATTTCTAAAACTCTATTTCCAAAATCATGACCGTGAACATCATTTATAACACCAAGCTTATTAAAATCACCAAAAATAAATGAATAAGTATTTTCAGGGTTTGTAATAATAGGTTTTACTACTTCTTCAAAATAAGATTTTGTATAAACATCTTTGTATTCAGGACAAGAAAATGTTTTAATTCTGTTTAAGAGAACAATTAAATTAGATGTCAATTCATCTTTAGATTCCACTTAATTCACCTCCTAGGTCATAAGTGTAGTGTAACACATACATAAAGAAAATACAAGGATTTTTTTAAAATATTACGTAAAATAGATTATATTAATTATAAAACAATATTATTTTTTATATAAAATAGATTTTATAGATATTTATATGTTATAATATAAATGTATTTTTAGAAAAAATTTATATGATAGAAATAAGCAATAAAATATAATATATTAAAAATAAAAGGTTGAGATTAATATGAAAGAACAAAAATATATATTAGAAAATCAAAATTCATTTGAATTAAAAGACATATTCGAATGTGGACAATGCTTTAGATGGAATGAACAAGAAGACGGAAGTTACATAGGAGTTATAAAAAACGGTGTAATACAAGTAAAAAAAGAAAAAAAGATTTGCAAAGAAATGAATGGAGCAAAAGAAATAAATAAAACAAAAGAAATAATTACATTTACAGGAAAGTGTGACGGAAATCTTCAAGAAATTGTAGAAAAATATTTTGATTTAAAAAGAGATTATGAAAAAATAAAAAGTCAATTAGAAAATATAGACGAATACTTAAAAACAAGTATAGAATATGGAAAAGGAATAAGAATTTTAAACCAAGATTTATGGGAAACAATAATATCATTTATAATATCAGCAAATAACAACATTCCAAGAATCAAAGGAATAATAGAAAGAATATCACAAAAATATGGAAAT
>JALEZJ010000003.1 GCA_022772985.1 Erysipelotrichaceae bacterium
ATCTAACTTAAACACCCTTATATACTTTCATCAATAAGAAGTTATATAAAACCAAAAAAAATCATATATAGTTTTTAATTAATTTCCACTTTTAGCTTAAACAGTTAAATCTGCAACTTCTTCATTTTAAAGCTGTCAAAACTATTGCAATTATTTAAAAAGGAAAAATCTGACATTGGAAAGAAGTTGATTCTAAATCATTTAAGAAGTAAAAATATGTATGTTTAAAAAAATATTAATCATCTTATAATAACAATGCTACTTTTGTATATAATTTAGCTTTAATACTCTATAAAAATATTATTTTTTTAATAATTATTTTTTTATATATTATTAAATATTATTTATATAATATTATACCGAAAAATTAATTTATTTATTTTTTTACTTTAATTTCAATTTATAAAAATATTTATTTATATAAATTAATTATTTATTATAATAATATTAAAATAAAAAAACAATAAATAAAAATAATTTATTTATTATTTTTTTATTAATATCAATTATTTATTTTAATTAATCTTTGCATAAATATCTGGTAATTTTTCATTTTCTTCTCCATTAATTAAAAATCTGACTGAATTAATTTCCTTTAAATTAGTTAATGTATTTACTATACTATTAATTATTTTTAATTTATTTTCTTCATTTTCAAAATTTAAAAATTCATTTGATACATTAACAATCGCACATGATTTATCTATTTTTACATCATGTAATACTGTTCCATCTGGAATCAATTTTTTTAAATTACTACTTTGTGGTCCTTTAATTAATAATTTCATTAATTCTTTTTCAGGTGCATTTATTAATATATTTGCATCCAATATTTTTATTTCTGTCTCTAACTCCCCTGTTTCTGCATTTGCAAAATATAATGTTACTTTTGTTTGTCTAGTTTGCTCTTCTGATATTTCTTCTTGAGGTGTATAGTCCTGATATTCATCTTGTTGATTTTTTTCTATACTTATATTTTTATATATAAAAAATGCAAACACTATTATTAAAATTAATACTATTATAGCTATTAATCTTTTCTTTTTCATATCTTATCCTCCTTGTCTACTCAAATAATATTATTAATCATTGATATTTAGAACTAAATAAAAAATTTAATATTAATATACTTTTTATATCTACAATCGAGTAGGAACTGAATAATTATTTTATTCAGTGTTCTCTCACACCACCGTACGTACCGTTCGGTATACGGCGGTTCAATAGAATTAATACTTTTAACAGTATACACTGGAAAGACTGCTATATCCTAATCTTTCTAGTGTTTTATTATTTAAAGCTATATGTAAAATTGGTGTATCTGATATTCTCCAGTATGAATTTCTACTGTTTGGCACTTCCCATGCTTTATAATTTTCTATACCCAATTTTACTAGATTATCGTGCTTTGTCTTGATTTTCTTCCACTGTTTCCAATAGCACATTCTTATTCTTCGTCTTATCCATTTATCTAATGTTTGTACTATCTTTCCCATATTAGCTATTTTAAAGTAGTTTATCCATCCTCTAATGATTTGCTTTAGTTTTAAATATCTTGTTTCCATACTCATTGCATTACTTCTTGATGTTATTGTTCGTACTTTATCCTTGAATTTCTCTATTGATTTTGGGTGTACTCTTGTTTCTACTTTTCCTTTTGCATAATAAAATGAAAATCCTAGGTATTTTATTCTCCATGGTCTGTCAACTTTACTTTTCTCCCTGTTTACTTTTAGTCTTAACTTTGTTTCAATAAATCTGGTAATGTTTTCCATTACTCTTTCTGCTGATTTCTTACTTTTTGTAAAGATTATACAGTCATCTGCATATCGAACAAACTGTAATCCTCGTTCTTCAAGTTCTTTATCTAGCTCATTAAGTACTATATTGCTTAATATTGGAGAAATATTCCCCCTTGTGGTGTTCCTTTTTCTGTCTTTTCAAATACTCCATTTACTAATACTCCTGCTTGTAGGTCTTTCCTTATTAATGACACAACCTTACCTTCATTTATTGTTCTTCTTATTATTGATATTAGTAAATCTTGATTTACTGTATCAAAGAATTTCTCTAGGTCTAAATCTACAACCCATTTATATCCATTATTAATTATCTCTCTAGCTTTTAGAATTGCATCGTGACAACTTCTATTTGGTCTAAATCCATAGCTGTTTTCTGAAAACATTGGCTCGTAAATTTTACTTAATTGTTGTGCAACCGCTTGTTGAATCACTCTATCTACTACAGTTGGTATTCCTAGCTTTCTTTTGCTTCCGTCTGCCTTTGGTATTTCTACCCTTCTTACTGCTTTAGGATTATATTTCCCATTTCTAATGTCCTCCTTGATTTGGTCGCCGTTTTCTTTTAAATATTTTAGAAGTTCATCTACTTTCATATCATCAATTCCACCAGCTCCCTTATTTGCTTTCACTCTTTTATATGCTAGGTTCATATTGTCTTTTGAAAGTATTTTCTCAAGTAGTTCATTAGCTACTGTTTTAGTATCGATTTTCTCTTTTGAAGACACAACAAAAATACTAGGCACTTCTACTTTACCTTCAGTTTCCAACTTATTCTCTTCTAGATAGTCTTCTATACGAAGTTGTCTACCATTATCATATTCTTGATTATCTTTCATAAAAAAAATCCTCATATCGTTCAACCCTTCACAAATTGTATATATTCAATTTGCTAATATGGTATCTGCTGACTTCTGATATTTCACTCTAATATCACTACTAGCATTTTCATATCTATTTCAAGATATTTCTAAAATACCAGACCTCCCCAGGTAAGAACAACAACCTTCCTCTCATATATCTGCCACATTTACTGTATGAGCCTCGGATAGTTATTAGGGCTTTGTTTTGTTGAGCAAACTCGCCCAGCTCAATTCAGCATTATATGTGATTTCTGTTCGTCAGACCGAGATTTTGTTATTGACTTCTTTCAGATTCCATCTCACGATGGACAACCTTGTCATTCACTAATAGTTCGCCACTATCAGGCACTATATGGGACTTTCACCCACAGGTTGTTGC
>JALEZJ010000012.1 GCA_022772985.1 Erysipelotrichaceae bacterium
CGCCTTTTGCAGATACTATTTCTTGCTACCCGTAAACGGGTCAATTTTATCTAGTGTTAATTGTTCATTTAATCTATCCTCTTTTAATTGGTTATCTATATATTTTCTTATTGCAATTTCATTTTTACCAACCGTATCAACGTAATATCCTCTACACCAAAATGATCTATTTCGATATTTGTATTTCATATTCCCCCATCTTGAATATATCATTACACTACTCTTCCCTTTTAGAAATCCCATAAAAGATGAGATACTCACCTTCGGTGGAATTTCTACAAACATATGAACATGATCTGGACATACTTCTGCAGTTATTATGTTTACCTCTTTCCATTTACATAACTCTCTTAATATTTTTCCTATTTCTAATCTATTTACCCCATAAAATTCTTTTCTTCTATACTTTGGTGCAAACACAATATGATATTTGCAATTCCATTTAGTATGTGATAAACTATTAATGTCCTTCATTGGACTTACCTCCTTTGCTTATTTACTTGCAATTGACGAATCGCAACGTATAGAGTTTTTATTTTGAAAGACTCAACGCTAAAGCTTAACGGAACCCCCAGACTATCTGGGGGTTTTCTTATCACAAAAAAGAACTATCCATAAATAGTTCCATCATTTATCTAAATCATCACTAAAAAAATCATCAAAGAAATCATCACTAAAAGTTCCATCTTCATATAAAGCCTTATCATCCTTATTATGAACTTCTGCATCAATAATTTTCTTATCTTTATTTTGAGCTTCCTCTTGCTCTTTCCTTTCCTCTTCTTCTAACTCAGCAATTTTAGCATCAATTTTTTTTACTAAATCATCCACATTAAAAGTTTCATTTTCTTTTTTATCAGAGCTACTTCCCCCCAATAAAGAATCTAATCCCCCACCACTAAATGGAGAATTAGCTCCCCCAAATGGAGAACTTCCCATACCAGACATCCCACCAAATGGAAGACTACCTCCACCAAATGGTGATCCACCCATACCAGGCATTCCACCAAATGGAGAACCACCAATACCAGACATTCCGCCCATCGGTGTTCCATTACCATTCATCATTTGCTCCATTTTTTCTTTTTTCTTGGCCTTTACAAATTCACGAATATCAAATAACTGTACCTCTTTTTTTTCACGATCAGGATATCCCGCACGATCATAATTTTTACCCCAAGCACCAGAATTATTCATCTGCCAATCGTAAGCCAACTTCGTTTTAAAAGGCATCATACGAAGACGAAGCCAAATAACTTCTCCCGTTGACATTCTTTGCAAATCACTAACTGTAACAAGAGGCGTAGAAGAAGTTTTTTCCTTCTCTTTAGATTTCACTTCTCCACACATCTTAGATAACTCCTCTAATGCCTGTAACTCACTACTAATCAAATACAAAATATTACAGTTACCTTTAATCGTCTCAGCATCTTCTTTCCCATATACTTTAGTCAACTGAGCAAAATTTTGAATAATAAAATTAAATCGAATATGACGACTACGCGCTGCCGTTACCATCGTAGTAACATCTTTTAAAGGTGGCATATTAGCAAACTCATCCAAAAGAAAATTCGTACGAAATGGCAAATGACCACCAGCTTCTTGAGCAACATCAATCAAAGTTTCATAACATTGCTTAATAAAAATAGTAGCAAGAGGATGCAATGTTTTCTTCTCATCTTGTACAATCATAAATACTACTGTTTTCTTTCGTCCAATATCTTTCATATCAAAATCACTATAAGAAAGCATCTCAGACAAATTATCACGTGAAGAAAACAACTTAACTTTCTGCTTAAAAGTAGATAACACACCACCCTTAGTTTCTTCAGGAGCATACACTGTACCACTAGCATTCACATAAGCAGGACGAGCTGGATCCTTCATATTAAAATATTCCTTAATATAGTTATTATTTGGTCCCCCAAATCTCTCTTCTCCCAAATTTGACATCAAATTCATGCTATTCAAATTTACTTGTTCTTCCGTAGCATCTTCAAATAACCCTAAAGCAAGACCCGAAAAATAATCTGCACCTGATTTTTCCCAAAACGGATCTCCAGAATTTTTCTCATCATACAAAATATTTAAAGCCAAATCATCCAATAATTCTACTGCCTTATCCGTATTACCCTCTTGATAAAGTCGATAAGGTAAAGTCATTGGATTCCAAGCATTTCCCTTCTGAGGATCACGAAAATTTAATACAATAATATTGTAACCCTTTTCCCTTAATAATTCACTAGTATTCTCATAAAGTTCTCCTTTAGGATCAGTAAGAACCATAGATTCCCCAGCTTTTGCCAACACCTTAATCATAGGAAATACAACACATTGAGTCTTACCACTACCGGTAGCACCAATAATTAAACTATGAGCCTCTCCATCATCTACCCATAACTTCTTACCATCATTTACAACCACAATTCCAGCATGATCCACCTTATCAGCAGAAGGATCTACCTCAAACAAAGTAGCTTTCATTTCCTTGTCCTTACACCATCTAGAATATCCTTTATCTTTCTTCTGAGTAGTAATCCCCAATCCTTTCTCACGATCAAAAAAGTATGAACTAACAGAAAAACAAACTCCAATTAAAACTAAGAAAAACAAAGTAAGTGTCGTTCCCAAATATCGAAATGAAAAAGCCTCAAACGGAAGAATTCCATAAAATTTTCCACTAGTAGCTAAAGAATGAGCATTCAACACCCCAATTGCACAAAAATAAAGTAACAGAAAACAAAAACCTACAAATATCTTAATATCTTTAGCATCTGCCCTAAACTTAAATTTCATAAAAGCATTCCTCCCAAACACCACCAATTATATCACAGAAAAATCAAACTATCAATTCATTTTAATTATCTTTTGTTAATTATAAGTTACAAAATACCACTTTTTTTAATTCTACCCCAAATTATTATTGTCTTTTACTTTCATTTTTGCTATGATAAATATGTGCTTTAGAAGGGAGGACAAGAATGAATAAAGAAAAAGAAACAAAACAAAGTAACAAAAAAAACACTACCTCAAAAAATAAAAATACATCTAAGAAAAATGTAGAAGAAAAAGTTACTAATTCAAAAATAACTAAAGCAACAGCAAAAGAAACAAAGAAAAAAGAAGAAATAAAAAGTCTAGAACCATCAACCACAGAATATGAATACAATGAAGATCTAGAAGAAGAAATCATCACAGAAACACCAAAGAAAGAAATTTCAAAGAAAAAAGATAATAAAGAGAAAACAGCGAAAGAAAATATCCAAAAGATTGAACATCTTGCAAAAGAAAAGAAAAAGAAAGCAAAAACTTCATCTCATTCAAATACATCTAACATTTTATTAACGTTAGATAAAAATCGTCATATTATTTATAGTTTCGTCGCAGGTATATTAATTACAGTATTAATTACTATCATCATTTGGCCAGATCGTATTGCCACTTTAAAAGATGGAACACAACCTATTGTCAAAGTAGCTAATAAAACTTATACTGCAGATGACTTATATGAAAACATGAAAAATTATTATTCCGTAAGTTTATTATTAGATGAAATAGATGATGACCTATTAACAAAACTATATCCTGAAGATGACGAAATGACAGAAGAAGTAAAATCAAATGCAGAATACTATTTCAATATGTATGAACAATATTATGGTTATACAGAAGAAGAATTCTTATCAAAAAATGGATTCTCTAGCTATGATGCTTTCTTAGATTACTTAAGATTAGATTATCGCCGTAATCAATACTTAGACGATTATGTAGAAGAAAAATTAACAGATGACGAAATTCAAAAATATTATGATGAAAACGTATTTGGAGACATTAATACCCAACATATCTTAGTAGAAGTAAGTTCAAGCGAAGATGATGGAAAACTTAGTGATGAAGATGCCAAAAAACTAGCGGAAGAAATTATTACAAAATTAAACGATGGAACCTCATGGGAAACAATTCAAAAAGATTATAAAGATAAAATTACTTATGAAGATTTATCTTACCAATCATGGGATGCATCTTTAGAAGAAAGCTTTATGACTGCTTTAAAGAATATGGAAGATAATAGTTATTCCGAAGAACCAGTAAAAACATCTTATGGCTATCATGTAATCTATCGCCTAGATCAAAAGAAAAAACCATCATTAAAAAATTCTAAAGAAAAAATAATAGAAAAATTAGTTTCAGACAAAAAAGCAAACGATTCTAATTTACTATATAAAGCACTAATCTCTTTAAGAGAAGAAAAGAAAATAGAGTTCAGTGACACAGTCATGAAATCTAAATATGATGAATATTGTAAACAATATAAATAAAAAACAAAATACAACAAATAAAACTCTCATCTAAAATCAGATGAGAGTTTTATTTGTAAAAAAACATCTTCATAAAATAAACAGCAATTTTAACTTGATGACAGTACATATGGATCCTGATAAGTTCCACTACCACCTACAACCATAACAGTAGATTTTAAACGAAGAACAGGACGAACACCCAATGCATACTTACTATAATATCCATTAATTTGAGGCGAACTACTCATTTCTGTAATAGCAGGAGTCCACATAAAAACATACGGATCAGTAGAATAAGGAACATCAGCAAACCAATAAAAACCACCAATATCTAAAAGTGTATTTCCAATACCACAGCTAGATGAAGAAGTTGTACACTCTGAAATATTAGTACCTGTAATATTTTTAAATTCCGTTGAATCCACCGACCAAGCACTACTACTATTACAAACTCCTCCATATGCATATTCAGCATTACAATACTTTAAAGCCCTAGCATCTAAATTTGCCAAATGTTTAGGTGCCCCAGCAGTAGACTCATAATCAGAAGATAATGAAGAACTAATTGTCCCCGAAGAATTCGTAGACATACATTCTGGTGCTCCAGCACTAATTAAATACGCTGTACTATCTTTCACATAAAGAATTCTCCAACCATTTACTGTAAACTTAGAAAGCTCAGAATACGGACTAGGACAATACCCCATATCCGAATCACTTACATAATTAGCATTCTGACCACTACAAGCAGAACCACTACAACCATTGTTTCCCGTATAAGACACATAACTACCTGCACTCATAGTATTTAAAGCTACTGGATCAGTAAGAGAAACCACATCAGTAATTAAATACTTGCCACCTAAGTATTCAATATCACTAGTACCAGTTAAAGAACTTCCAACCCCAATGTTAACTCTTATATCACTACTAGTCTTATTCTTTATAATAAGACTCACAGTAACACTAGAACCATTAGTAATACTACCACTTGTAGTAACCGTACTATCTACAAACCTGGCTATAACAATATCACTAGTAATTTCACTTGGTACAACCATTTGATACCAAACCCCATAATAAGCTGTATTACCAGCACTATTCGTAACCTCAACATTAAATTGTTCAACTTCTCCAGCAGCTACAACAATCTCCTCATATTCCTCTATATTGGTAATTGCTAAATTAAAAGTCAAAGACATCCCTACTACATCATCAGTAGTAGTATAATTACTACCAAATTTTGCATAAGTAGGAACAATAACAATTCCTAGTAAACAAATAACCAAAAGTACTAATAAATAAGTATTTTTTTTATTGATTAACTTCTTCATACCATCCCTACTTTCTATGATAATATTATATCGAAATTCATAATAATAGTCAATTCACTAAAAAGAAAATATAATACTACTTTTCCGCTTTTTTCTTACGTTCAAATCCCTTTAATAATTTCACAATCAAAATAATAATAATAAGTAAAACAAAACCAATAAGTGGCCCCAATTGAACAAAAGAAACAATAGAACTACTAGTATCCTCGCCTAATTTCATAATATGAATTTTATAAATTTGTCGACTACCATCTTCAGCTGTAACAACAATTTGAATTACACTATTATCTTTCAAATTATGATTCCCCAAAATCCTATATTTTGCCTTATTATCATTTAATTCTATCACCAAATCCAACTTATCTTCTTTTTGAATCTCTAACTCATATTGATAGACATTAGATTGAAAAGAAAGAGAATAACCTTTAACCTCTAAACTCCGAATAGTAGCATCACCCGATAACTTTTCTTGTCTATCCACAACAATCAAATAAACAGCACTAGTACCATCTTCTGCGATCACTTTAACCTGAATCGTATTTTTACCAACAACTAAATGATCATCCTTTTGAATTTCAACCCTAGCCTTATCATAATTTGGAATAGCTTCAACTTGAATACTATCTATCTCATAAGGTACACTAACAAAATACATAAATTTATCTTTCTTAAAATCTAATTGAGCTTCAGATAAAGACAACTTTTTTAAACTAGCATCACTGTTCTTCTCCTTTATCTCTTCTAATTTTCTAGTAATATAAAGATGATATTCACGAACATTACCTCTAGCACTAATCACCTTAATTACAAAAGAATTTCCACCATAAGATAAACTCTGTTCCCCAAGATCACCTTCTAGCTTTGCACTACTATCACTAGGATTTGCCTTAATAACAATCTTATCCCCTGTTACCACCGCTTGATAATCAGAAACAGTCTTTGAGAAAGTTGGATTAAGATTTCCAGTATCAATTTCCAAACTATCTAACGTATTTACATCCGATACAATTCTAATCTTACGAAAAATATTATCTAATGGCACAAACTGATAATCAGAATTAGTTCCTTCAATATTCACTAACCCTATAGAATACTCTTGATTAATAAGAACATCCATTCCCACCTGAATTCCAAATGAAAAAGAAAGTATATTAGAATCCAGTACATTACCAACACTAAACCCATCCATACCAACATAATAACTTTTCCAATTAGAATTCATTTGCATATTAGCATAACGAAGTCCATCATCAAATTGATAATTCGCTTTCATTCCAATATATTGATCTTCCACCACCTGACATTGAATAATCTCTCCAGGAGATGCTATTTTTGGACAATTTAAAGTAATTGCCCAAGTAGAATTTAATAAACAAAAGAAACAACCAACAAAACAAATTATTTTCTTCATCATGATTCCTCCTGAATTACTACCAAAAATTGTGCCTCTCCACAATCATAAAAACTTCCTTGATAATCAAACTGATTATAAACACGAATAGTAACATTTCCCAGTGCTAATGGTGTTACAATTAACTGATTACCTTCAATTCGACACAAAGCCTTACTACTATCCTCAGAAACACAACTAAGTCTTCCAAAATGGTCCCCAGAAATTGTCGTTGTTACTTCTTCTCCAACCTTTGCAACACTACCTATCTGTGGAATGGCAAGCTTATATACATCTACTGTAACTTCATTACTAGCATTTCCATTCGCTTCCTGAACCTTCAAAGTAGCTCTTCCCTGCTTACTACCCATCTCAATTCTAAGCATCTTTCTACCATCCATCACATCCATATAAGAATTTTTTATAATATTCACATCACTAGCTTCAAAAGATAATTCACCACTATGAAAGCCACTTACCGTAATATAATGAATATTATTAGGAGTAGTACACAAATATTTAGGCATCACATTAAGATAAACTGAATAAGTATCTAAACGATAAGTAGCATCCCCATACAAAGGACTAGAAACCACTATCTTTGCACTGCCCTGTTGCTTTGCTTTCATGACTAACTGCTTCCCACTAATTTCACAACTAGCAACTTCTTCACTACTAGAAAAACAAGTAACCCCTTCATAATCAATCAGCTTAATATCAACTACAACATCATTACCACCAACATATCCTATCCCTTCATAAGAAGCAAGTTGAATCGTATTATCTACTTTAATAGTAGCCTGAGCAGATAATGTTCCATCCATCGTAGTAGCAATGACTTTGGCTTCCCCTTCTTGATGACCAGTTACTCTACCAGCATTATCCACTGTAACAATTTGATCATCACTACTAGACCATATCACATTTTGATTCACTCCATAACTAGGAGTAACATCCACTAATAAACGCCCCTGCTCTTCACTTTGTAATATCAAATAATCTTCTTTTATAGAAAGATCTACATATCCTAAACTAACACTTTTATCTAACAATACCAAATCATTAATATGAACATCCAAATCCAAATCAAGATCTAAACTTCTTTTTTCATATTCATTCAATTCACACTCCTGAATCATACATTTTCCTATTTTTTCAAAATCCCTATTATCAATCACCCCATCACTAGCATAATCCCCTTTTATAACATTAACATAAGTATGAAGTACTTGATGATTATCATCATATAAAATAGTCTTACTCCCATTAAAAACATAGCCACTAGTAATTTCATGATTATAAGAATCTACTACTTCAATAGAACAATTCTCCAAATCAAAATATTGATAAAATAAATGAACATCAGTATAAGGAGAAATATTCTCAATATATTCCCCCTCTATTCCATAAACAACACTTTCAAACTTATACCCATCCTCTAAAGAAAAAGTAGTATAAAATTTAAATACACCAAAAAGAAAAACAATACCAATCAAAATATTCAAAATCAATTTCTTTCTCTTATCATTAACCATATTGATATCACCTATTATAATAATTATATCATGAAAAGAATTCTCTAACAAGAACTTATTTTTCCTAAGAAAAAAGCAACTACCACAAAAAAAGAAGAGAACTACTTCCCTTCTACATTATCTAAAAAGTTATTAATAATCACCATTCGATCATCCACTTCTTTTAAAGACTCTTTATTTAACATATCAAAATTAAGTTGTCTCTGTTCCGGTTTCTTTTCTAAAACATATTCTAAAAGAGAAAAATCATCTTTAGATAAAGTACCTACTTCTAAATAACTATTTCGAATCTTATCTTTTACCACATAAGAACCATTACTATAACGATCCATAATTGGAATATCCGTAAGTTTCATATCCTTATCATAATTATCAGTAACTACATGAATAATACTCTTGGTATTTTCTACATACGCCTTAACAACATGACTAGGATTACTCTTAATTTCCTTCATAAACATAAGGCCACGATTTCCACGAGTACCCATATCAATTTCACTAAATCTCATTCTCTTACCAGTACCTTTATCCGTAAGAATTGTAATAAACTCAGAATCATTTGGAAATAACAACCCACTAACAACCTCATCATCTCTTAAATTAATAGACTTCACTCCACTAGCCTTAATACCAACAGGATTAATCTCATCTGTCTTATACCAAAGACCATATCCTTTCTTAGTAACTACTAAAACATTAGTATCCACGCGATAACTAACATCAATTACTCGATCATCACCCTTTAATTTCATCATATTAATAGCCTTAGAATATCTACTAACCTTAAATTCATTTAACTTTGTCCTCTTAACCATACCATTCTTAGTAAATGACGTAATATATAATTCTTTATCAAAATCATAAACAGGCATGGCATTAACAACAACCTCTTCTGGAGATACATGTATAATATTACTCATATGTTTTCCCAAATCTTTCCATTTTGCCTCAGGAATCTCATACACTGGAACATATAAATAATTTCCCAAATTAGTAAAAATAAGCAACGTATCTAACGTATTCATATTATAAAGTCCAACCACATAATCATTTTCTTTTAAAGTCAAATCTGTAATACTAGAAGCGGCATAACTTCTTAAAGAAGTCCTCTTAATATATCCCTCATTAGTAACAACTACCATTACATCTTCTTTTGGAATCATACTAGTAGCATCAATCTTAATTTCTGTAATCTCATCCCGAATCTCAGACTTTCTTGAAGTAGCATATTTTTTCTTAATTTCCTTCAACTCATCCTTAATAACTTTATGAAGCATATTACCGTCTGCCAAAATAGACTCCAATTTTTTCATTTCTTCTAATAACCTAGCCTGTTCTTCCTGTAAAGCAACTACATCAGTATTAGTCAAACGATAAAGTTGTAAAGTAACAATAGCATCTGCTTGTTTCTCCGTAAAGTCATATTCCTTTACCAAATTCAAAATAGCGTCCGCCTTATTTTTAGAAGCTCTAATCGTCTTAATGACCTCATCTAAAATAGAAAGAGCTTTTATTAAACCTTCTACAATATGATACCTACTCTGAGCCATCCTTAAATCAAATTGACTCCTTCTAGTAACAATTTCTCTTTGATGAGCAATATAAGCATCTAAAATACCAAGAAGTCCCATTAACATAGGTCTACGATTCACAATCACTACATTATTAAAGTTATAAGAAATTTGCAATTCCGTATTTTTATAAAAATAGTTCAAAATATTTTCAGCATTAGCATCTTTCTTTAAATCAATCGCAATCTGCAACCCATCCTTATCTGATTCATCTCTAACTTCTAAAACTCCATCAATTTTTTTATCGATTCGAATCTCATCCATCTTACGAACAAGGATTGCCTTATTCACCTCATATGGAATCTCATGAATCATAATTTTATTTTTCTCAATACTAACACGAGACTTAATCATGATCTTTCCACGACCAGTCTCATAAGCTTGTTTTATCCCATCAATACCTTCAATAATTGCCCCTGTCGGAAAATCTGGTCCCTTAATAAAATTCATGATGGTTTCTAATCTAGAATTAGGATTATCAATTCTATAAATTGTAGCATCAATCACTTCCCCTAAATTATGAGGAGGAATATTTGTTGCATATCCAGCTGAAATTCCCGTAGTACCATTCACTAACAAATTAGGAAATCTACTAGGAAGTACCGTTGGTTCTAACAAAGTATCGTCATAGTTAGGAGCCATTGCCACCGTATCTTTATCAATATCCCGAAGCATCTCATTAGCAATTTCAGATAACCTTGCTTCGGTATAACGACTAGCAGCAGCTGAATCCCCATCAATCGATCCATTATTACCTTGCATATCCACAAATGGTTCTTTCATCTTCCAATCCTGACTCATTCTAACAATAGCCTCATAAATAGACGAATCTCCATGTGGATGATATTTACCCATAACATCACCAACAGCACGAGCACTCTTTTTATAAGGCTTATCATAAGTATTCTTCTCTTTATACATAGAAAATAAAATTCTTCTTTGAACAGGTTTTAACCCATCCCTAACATCAGGAATTGCTCTATCCTGTATGATATACTTAGAGTACTTACCAAAACGATCTCCCATAATTTCCTCTAGTGAATAATCGTATATCTTCTTTATTATGTCTTCCATCCTAATCACCTTAACAAATTCTAACACATTTTCTCTACATTGACAAGAAAATTAACATTTTTAATCTAAAATAAAACAAATAATAGAAAAAAATATCTCTTACAAAATAGAAACTTCAATATTGAAAAATATATTAACATCTATTAAAATAAATTAAAAGGAGAAAAATCATGAATAATATAAATTATAAAATAATCTCATTATCAGAAAACACAATTCAATTATTAGAAAAATTACGCTACAACGCCTATGGAATGGATCCTAATAGTTTTCCAGTAGAAAAAACTTATCATACCAAGCAATTAAAAGAAGGAAAATATTTAGTATTCGGTTGCTTCTTAAACAATCAATTAGTAGGAGCTTGTTACACATCCAAAACCCACAATTCTCTTTACATAGAACAACTATTCATAAAAAAAGAATATCAAAATACCCAACTACATTTAGGTACCAATCTCTTAATATATATATTAGAAAACAAACAAATAGTAGAAGACTACTTTCAAACAAAATTCAATTATAGTTATTTAGATAATTACAAAGATACAACGAATCTATACCAATCAATAGGCTACCATAAAACAGGAACCATCATGAAAAAAAGAATTTAACGAGATTAAAAAAAACAATCAAAATATAGAAATAAAATTCAAAAAAAAATACTAATAAATACTTTAAACAAATTAAAAACTTAACTAGTACCACTACTTTTCTCTTCTACCTCAATCTCACGAATAGGTACTACCTCCCCAATATTCTCAATAGCCCGAACAAACAATTGAAATTGAATACTATCCTCATCACTAGAAGCATCCAAAATCTTAACATCCTTAAATTCTACAATATCTTCATTATCCTTCATCAATTTCTGTTTAATATAATCAATTGCCTTATTTCTAGCTATATCCTCTGTATAAACTTCATCTTTCACTTCCACCTCAAATTGCTTCTCTTTCACCAACTGAAAATGAAGCAAATTAGAAGTAATTAAAACCTTATCTTTTGATTGAAAAGAACGATACTCCAAAAAATCAAACAAACTAATCCTATGATTCAAAAAACGCACCACATAAACATCCTTAGATTTACCCGTAAAATTAGTTTCTTGATAAACAATTGGATAATCTACATCAACTTGATACCACACTTCTCCCAAAACTACCCCTTCCGCCATAGTAGCAACACTAGTATTATTAGGAAGCGTAATATACCCAGAAATAACAGTATCCCCCTTTGCAACATAATCATTTACATTTCTTACTTTTTCACCTCGAATCGCATCTACCCGAACTAAAATAGCATTTTTTTTACTAACAATACTCTGATACTGAAAATTATCTTCTTGTTGATTCAATTTTCTTTCTTCTACTCGAACCATATATTTAGTCCCATATTCAATAATCTCAATCCACTCTAACCGATCCTTATTACGCTCTAAAATCTCATCCTCAATTTCTTCTAATTGCTGATAATTCTTCTTAAATGCATATCTCTTAATATCATAACTAGATAACTCTCTAATTAATAACTCCCGAATCTCTTTATCCTGATGAATCACTTCAACCGAAAAAATAACTCTCGAAAAAAACAAAATAAGTATAAGTCCTAATACCATAAATAAAAGTAAAACAGAATTTTTTTTCACAACTTCCTTGATCTTTAATTTACCCAAATATTGCAAAACCGTTATTTCATAAACAGATTTATACTCTAATAACTTCTGATACTCAGAATACTTCAAAATAACATGAACTTCCTTATATGATACTGGAATCATTTTAATAATATGAATTTTTTTCTTCATAATCCTCTTTAAATAATTATGAATATTACTTCCCGTAATCTTAACCTTAATAATACTATCAAACTGTTCCAAACATCGATTTCTCATGTTATCTTCACCTATCAAATTTTATGTAAAATACTTTCTAGTTATACTCAATACTTCTTAGTTCTCCAGTAATAAGCAATTCCTCATCTTGCATCTTAGATACTACTAAATTATTCCCAAGTAATACTGTAACTCCCCCCTTATAACGTACTACCACTCGATTACTAGAAAAATCTTCTATTTCTTGATAATTAACAATATGAATCTCTTTATTACAAATTGTTATTTTATAGTCATTATCTATCAAATACCTATCTAAATAATCAAACAATTTCAATTTATACCACCCATTATATTATAGAACTTCTATTCAAGATAAGTACCAACTATTAAAAAAATCTATTACAAAAAAACAAACAATAATGAAGTATTCTAAAAAAAAAAACATGATTGAAAAACCATGTCCATAAAGTCTACTTTGTAATACCTCCAAAACGCCTATCCCTCTTCGTATATTCTAAAATTGCCTGATCAAAATCAGTCTCCTTAAAATCAGGAAAATAAGTCTCTGGAAAATAAAATTCCGCATAAGATAATTGCCATAACAAAAAGTTACTAACTCTAAGTTCCCCACTAGTTCGAATTAATAAATCTACATCAGGCAAATCATGATATAAATATTTAGAAAACACCTCTTCATTTACCTCTTCACTAGAAATACCAGCATCCAATATCTTTTTAGTCGCATCCACAATCTCAGCTCTACCACCATAATTAAAACAAATATTCAAAATACCACCAGTATTATTTTTCGTACATTCTACCATTTCATCCCTAGCCTGAATAACTTCCTTCGATAAAAACTCATCTCTTCCAGAAACAACCACCTTAATATGATTATCCATAAAAAATTTTCTATCCTTTTTAAACATTTTTAAAAATAAATCCATCAAATATTGAACTTCAGCTTCTTCTCTCTTAAAATTCTCCGTTGAAAATAAATAAACACTCAATACTTTAATTCCTTTTGACAAAATATATTGCCCTAATTTTTTCAAATTATGATACCCTGCATCATGTCCTCGACTTCTAGACATTCCTCTCTCTTGAGCCCATCTACCATTACCATCTACAATAATAGCCACATGATTAGGAATTTTTAACTTATTATATTCCATAACATTCACCTTTCTTTTCTTAATTATACCTGATAATAGACAAATAGAAAAGAAAAAAAACATAAACTTTACAAAAAAATCAATCCCTTGAATAAGAAATAACTCTCTTATCAGTCTTACCTACCTTACCCAAATCATCTTGTAAAATGACAATAGTATCTTTATCCCCATCTGACACAAAACGATTACTTTCTAATAATTTAAAATTCATTTCAATATCAAACTCCATTCCCCCATTATCATACGCACGAATTCGTTTTAAAAACAATGGATCAAAATCTATATCAAAACAAGATACCGAAGCTTCCCAACCCACTCTTAATGCTCCAATAGTATGATAAAGCTTCCCATAATAATTACTATCAATAATAGCACTATAATTATCATGTGTCTTCTGATATGGAGAACCAAACGGAAGAGCAACAATAGAAACATACTTCCCAGGAATAATATTATCCAATAAAGAATAAACTCCTCCAACTTCCCGATTCGTATCTTCTATCCCAATTTCAGTAAAATCAACATGATTCATAGTATGATTCCCAATATCATATCCATGTTCTACTAACCATTTTAATATTTTATCATTATATTGTTCCTGACCAAATAAACTACTATTAAGAAAAAAAGTAGCTGTAACCCCATAATCAGGATATTTCTTTTTAAATTCTTCCAATACACCAACTGCACAATCAGGATCAATAATTAACTCTCCATTACTTTCTCCTAATACTTTAAAATTATTCTCATTTCCATCATCAAAAGTTAAAATAAGAGGACTATATCCCAACTCAACCTCAATATTACCATCTATATAATCTTGAAGACGTATCATTCGATATCCACTTTTATAATAAAATTCTAAATCCTCACGAAAAGCCTCCACAGTACGATTATATCCATCCTTATCTACATTACCACCAATATACTCTGTATCCTCATTTTCAATAGGAATAATCCCATGATACATCATAATAGGTACCCGGCCTAACTCATTGACACCAAATTTAGAATAAACCTCATCAGGAACTTGCCCCTTAGAAACAACAAGTTGAAGTTTTACCCCTTCTTTAATGAAAACACCACTATCTATATTCTGAGAAATAATATGATCCTTTTCTATATCATAATGATATTGATATTCTAACTGTAAAAAAAGATGATGACTCTTAGCATATTCTTCCGCCTCTTGAACTAACTTATTTGTCAAATCAACCATAACAATTGCTTCTTTACTCTTATTTTTATCCTCAGAAAAATACTGAAATAGAATCACTCCTATTATCAAACAAAATAGAAATAAACAAAAAAAAGTCCTCTTTCTTTTTCCTAAATTCATATCCATCACCCAACTTATTTTTATTATGTTCATAAAATAAAAGAATATAATTGTTAATCACTAAAATAAAAATAAGAAATTCAAAATATTTACCAAAATATAATAGAAAAAAACTATTCCATAAAAAAATACAAGAAAAAAACTTGTATTTAAATAAATAACTAATTAAATTTCTTATTTAAAAAAAGATTCTTTTTATCCATTTCTAATCTTCTAATAACCTGTAATTCTGCTTCTATAAATTTATCTTTATCTTCCAACAATTCCTGCATTCTATTTAAATAATCCATATATTTTTTATCTTGAAAATACATCTTAGCATATCCACCTTTTCCATACTTACTTGATAATTTTTTATAAGAATAATCAATGATTTGCATAATAGTAGGATTTTCTTTTTTATGTTTATCTAATTGAAATAAAATAGATCTTTCAAACATATTTTCAACAGAAATTTCTCTATCAGCTGATGAAACTATTTTTCCATAAATACTTCTTGGCTCATATTCTAACGATGCCCTATGATCAATAATAGCCTCAGCAATAATATTAATTTGTTTTTCATCAAAAAA
This sequence comes from Erysipelotrichaceae bacterium, assembly GCA_022772985.1. Lineage (GTDB taxonomy): Bacteria > Bacillota_I > Bacilli_A > RF39 > UBA660 > RUG11198. The sequence goes on from JALEZJ010000012.1 coordinate 16,126, forward strand.
TTTTCTCATATCATAATTATTTCTAAACATATTACTTGAAATTTCTTCATGTCTATCAGGATCATTTTGATAACCTATATCATGAAAAGCAGCAATAACATAAACCATATTCAAATCCACATCTAAATGAAACTCATTCACTATTTCAAAACTTCTCCTAATAACAAAACGAATATGTTCTATTCCATGACCCCCAATATTATTATCATATAAAGTTAATATTTTTTCTTCTATATACTTTTTTAATACCATATTTACTCTAGACATACAACACTCTCTCCATAATGTTTATTATATACTTTAATACAATTTAATTATATATTAATTACCTAAATCAAAATTAACATTGAGTATAAAAACACAGATCCCCAAGTTACACAAAATTTTTATTAATTATCAAATAAAATACTTTCCAATGAATTTATAATTATTTCCTTTTTATATTTCAAAATTCTTTAACAATTAATTCATAGTTATAATGAGTATTTAAAAAATAAATTCTATTAATAATAGATCTAGATTAATCTTTAATTAATATTAGTTTTTTTATTTTCTAATTTTTTTACATAGGAACACTTCTTATCATGTTCATCTATTAATGAATGAATATTAGCAACAATTGCATCAACTTCATGATTAATTTTATCAACAATAATTTTTGCATCTATTGCCGAATTTGGATCAAATCCTGCCATCTCGACTTTATAATTATCAGAAAGTTGTGCAAAAATAGGTTCTTCTTTATGATAAATAATTTCTAAATATCTAGTTCCAAAACCACATAATCTTAATAAATCCTTTTTTGAATCTTCATAAGCGGAAACCGGATAATATTGCATATATTTTTCTAATATTAAAGAACAATCACCTAACTTAGTGTAAGTTTCAAAAACTGAACCACAATGATTGTCAACATAAATACTTGTTTTTTCAATCTCAATATCTTTCATTGATTCTGGAAATATGTCATCCTTTGAATTAGAAGATATCAATAATTGCTGTAGAGCCTTTTTCTCTCTTTCAATTACAATATTCACTATTGGCACATTGTTATAATCCGATGTTAATGTTTGTTGTTCAATAGTACGAACATTTCCATCTTTTTGAAAAGTAATTTTACTAATTAAAAATTTCAAACCATTTTCATAAGAATATTCCAGTGCACTAGCTTCAATCAAATGATATATTTGTTTAATAATACTTAAACGATATCCATAACCAGTTGCAGTTTCCATAATATTATTTAGTTCATCTAAATCTGTTATTTTTCTTTCCGAAATTATTTTATAGTCAGATACTCTACTTAATATAGCACTTATAAACTTTTTATTTGCATGAATAGCCATTAATAACACACCCCTTTCTAATATATTAACATACTTTTATTATATTTTAACAATTATATTTCCAAAATAGTTAAAATTTTGTAACTATTCAGTGTGAAGATAGATGAAATTCTATCTTTTTTGCATTATTTATTATTTTATCATATTTATTAATATATTTTTAGACTTTAAAATTATTTTATTTTTGGTTATAATTATAATAAGATAAAGGAGATGTTTCTTATGGTACAAACTGCTAACAATGAACAATTATTGAAATTATTATTTGATATGAAACAAGAAATGTCTTCTTATAAGAAAGAGACAAATGCTAAAATTGCTAATCTAGAAAATACTGTTTTAATCCAACAAAAACAATTAAAAGAAAAAGATAACGAAATTAAAATTTTAAATAAAACTATCACTAATATGAAAGAAAAACATGCTAAAACTGTTAGTATCATGCAAAAAGAACTTTATGATTTAAGACAAGAAAATAAGCATCTAAAAAAAGTAATTAAAGATAAAGATGACGAAATTAGAAGGTTAAATAAGAGAATAGACAATCTTGAAAAAAGGAATACAAAATTAGAAAATAGATTATCTAAAAATAGTTCTAATTCCAGTAAACCTTCCTCTACTGATGGTTTTAACAAAATTGTTCATGGACTTAGAAAAAAATCTTCTAATCCTATAGGTGGTCAAAAAAATCATATTGGTTCTACTTTAAACGAAAAAAAAGTTAGGGATATTATTAATTCGGGTAATGATAATGTTTTTGTAAAAAGAGAAATATTAATGGTTAATAATAAAAATTTAGACGGTTCTAAGAAATATATTATTGATACTAGTTTATCTGTTATTGTTACAGAATATAATTTAGTTTATAAAGAAGATGCTCCTGCTTTGCCAAAAGAATTAAAAAATTGTGTAATATATGGTGAAAATTTAAAATCTTTTGTTACTTTATTAAATGTTGAACATGCAATTCCAATCCAAAGAACTGTCAACATCATAAAAGAATTAACAAATAATGCTTTACAACTTTCAACTGGAACTATTCAAAATTTTTTATATGAATTACAAATAAAAGTTCAACCAGCAATTGAGAATATTAAAAAATTTTTATTAAGATGTGAAGTTAATCATAAAGATGAAACTATGTTATTTTGTAATGGAGAGCCTAGATGGTTTCACGTTTTTAGTAATAAAGAAGCTACCTATTATTATTATCATAAATCTAGAAGAAATAAAGCTGATGTTGAAAAGGGATTATTAATGATTTTCACTGGTACATTGGTTCATGATCATATGAAGGGATTATATAAATTTCAATCTGATGATGCAGAATGTAATGCCCATATTTTGAGATGTTTAACATTTACTA
>JALEZJ010000048.1 GCA_022772985.1 Erysipelotrichaceae bacterium
TAATCTACCTAGAAAATCTTTGTTATCTTCACATATAATAAACCTTAACATAATTACTTTGCACCTTCCTAACTATAAATTTATTATATCATAAAATTTATGGTTTGGGGTTGTTTTGTTTTATTTGGTAATAATTTTACCATAAATTAATTAATATATATCTAATAAAACGATTTATAATTCAAATTTTATTTTAAAAGCTTTTATTATGTATTGATTTAAGATTTAAAACAAAATTCCTTTTTATTTTTAAATTTATCATGTATAATAATAGTTATGAAAAGGTGATATGTATGAAATTAACGAAGGATGATATTAGAACTATATCTAGTATAAAAGAAGAACCTGCTTGGATGTTAAATTTTAGATTAAAATCTTATGACTGTTTTATAAATAGTCCAGAACCAAATTTTGGGCCTCAATTGAAAATTGATTATGATAGTATTAATTATTATAAAAAACGTGAAGAGCAATTAACTAATGATTGGAATAATATTTCTTGTGAAGTAAGAGATATTTTTGATAATTTAGGGGTTATAAAGGCTGAAAAAAAATATTTAGATGGAATTGGTGCTCAATATGATAGTGAAGTAATTTATCATAATATGATTAAAGAATTAGAAGAAAAAAATATTATTTTTTTAGATACAGATAGTGCATTAAAGAATTATCCAGAGCTTTTTAAAAAATATTTTAATAAATTAGTAAAGTATGATGAAAATAAATTTACTGCTTTAAATGGTGCTGTTTGGAGTGGTGGTACTTTTATTTATATCCCACCACATACTAAATTAGATCGACCTTTACAAAGTTATTTTAGAATTAATAGCAAAAATATGGGGCAATTTGAGAGAACTTTGATTATTGTAGATGAATATAGTGAACTGCACTATATCGAAGGATGTACTGCTCCTACCTATACAGAAGATGCACTTCATGCTGCAGTAGTTGAAATCTTTATAGAAAAGAATGCCAAATGTCGCTATACTACTATTCAAAATTGGTCAAGTGATGTATATAATCTTGTTACTAAAAGAGCAATTGTTGCGGAAAATGGTCTAATGGAATGGATAGATGGAAATGTTGGTTCTAAAACAAATATGAAGTATCCAGCTTGCATTTTAAATGGTCCTCACGCTAGAGGAACCTGTATTACAGTAGCAGGAGCTGGAAATGGACAAATTCAAGACACTGGTGCCAAAATGATTCATTTAGCTCCATACACCAAAAGTAATATTGTTTCTAAATCAATTGCATCTAATGGTGGTAATGCTACTTATAGAGGATTAGTAAAAATCACAGAAAATGCGCAACATTCAGTAGCTAGTGTTAAATGTGATACACTTATAATGGACAAAATATCAAAAAGTGACACCATTCCTACAAATATTGTCAATAATCAATCGTCCTTTTTAGAACATGAAGCAACTGTCAGTAAAATTAGCGAAGATAAACTGTTTTATTTAATGAGTAGAGGAATTCCCGAAGAATCTGCAAAAGAGTTAATTATTTTAGGATTTGTAAATGAGTTTAGAGAAGAATTACCAATGGAATATGCTGTTGAACTAAATAGGTTGTTGCAAGCGAATATTAGTAATGCTTAAAATTTTTATTAGAAAATAAAAGAAATCATAATGACTATTTTTTCTAATTTATTAATATATTTTTTGTTTTAATTTAGTATTTTCTTAAAAATATTTTTAAACTATTAAGAAATAAAGTAAACTAGTGCAATATGTAAATTCTTATTTTTGAATCTTAATGTTTAAAAATTATCTAAATTTTAAGTAATGTTTTTAAATTTTAATCTTGAATTTTTGTGGTTCATTAAGATTAAGGAAAACTGATATTTATAAAGAGATTATCATATAGAAATTTACAGTCTATGATAATCTCTTTTTTTTCTTGAAAAATATAAAAATTAATTTCTTTTTATTAAGTATTCATAATTAATATTAACAATTCATTTTATAGTTTTTTTCGATTTTGCAGAACTATTTTTTCATAAAGCAAAAAGAATGTTAGGCTTTATTTCTTATTCATAACATTCTTTATAGTATCAATTATATAATCAAATAATAGACAAATTTCTTCATTTCTTTAGTTGAGTTGGCTTTTTTATTCTAATTGTTTGAATATATAGTTTTTCTTGTATTTCTGTTTTTATTTCAAATACTTTATTATTATTTACTAGGTGTTTTACTAATAATAATCCATGCCCTCTTGTTTTCCCTTTTGTACTAAAGGTTTCTTTTCCTATTTTATTTTTATCTATTTGATTATTATATGTATTTGAAATAATCATTTTAAATTCTTTTTCTAAATCAATGTATGCTTCTATTCCTATTTGTTTTTCATT
>JALEZJ010000049.1 GCA_022772985.1 Erysipelotrichaceae bacterium
CAATGATATAATCTTCTATTTTTCTTTCTTTAGAACCAAAAGGATCTAAGCGATCAGGACTTTTATTTCCATCTAAAATAAGGGGAATGAAAGATTGCATGGTTACTGATTTTCCACTGCCGTTCGTTCCTCTTAAAATTAGTTTTCCACCATAAAAATCATATTCTTCTTCATCATATAGCCAAAAGTTTAATAGGCCTATTTTGGTTATTTTAAATCTATTCATTGTCTGTGCCTCCAAATAAATCTAATTGTTCTCTGGTTTCTTTTGAGATGTATCCAACTAATTTAGATACAATTGGATATATCTTGTATCCTGTTTCAAATTCTCTTAAAAAGTCATATTCCATCATATAAGAAGTAACTTCATTTATAAAATTGGTAATTGGCATTTCTCTATAAAATTTACTAAAATAACTTAAGTATTCTTGTTTTACTTCTTTGATGATTCTTGATAATTGTTCTTTCGAAATAGTGATGGTTTCATCTTGGTTTAAAGTTAAGGTATGCTTCTCTACTTTATCTAGGATGTTATAGTTTACTAGTAAGACGATATCAGAGATAGCTTTGTTATTAGGAAAATCAAATTTTTCTCTTGTTTCAGCATCATATAATAACACTGCCATGTTTTTGGTTAATTCTAATTCTGAAGAGGTATATTTGTTTAATTCATTTTGAATACTACTTCTAAATTTTCTTAAATAGTCGATTTCTGCTTCATTTAAATCTTCAGTGAAAGATGCTAAGGAATACATTAGATGTCTATATACTCTATATCTTCTGACATCTCCGATAGAGTCATCTTGGTTTGTGAATTCATCCGTGACGTAATCGTTTAAGTCATGATATTCTAGAATGTTATTTTTGAATTCTCTTACATAATAGTTAGATAAGCCCGTTGTTTCATATAGAGCTTCTGCACTTGCGTCTTCGGTAAAAAGATTACTTTCTTCTACTACTCTAATAATATTTAATTCCTTTAAGTGATTGATGACGTTTACTAGACGTTTTCGATGATGTAAAATATTCCAATTGGGAACGGTATTTAATTCTAAGGTAGTAGCAGTATTAGTAATAAAGTCAATTAAGTTAGATAGAATAAATTGTTCTAGTTTTGGTTTATCTTCTAAGAATAGTAAGATAATCATTAAAATGGAATATTCTAAGGTATCTGTAAAATTTGGAAGTCCCATATAACTTTTTGGAATAGCAGGAATTTTTTCTAATTTGATGAATCTATCATTTACAATTAATCGACTTCCTAGTTTAGTTTGAATAAAGTCTTTGTAATAGTCTAGATTATTTTTGATTTGAAAATATTCTTTGGGGTTTTCTTCTTTTACGCACCAATAATTATTTAATAAATATTCTAATTCTTTCGTATGAGTATCCATTATATATCACCTTCAAATACGATTTCTAGGCTATTCATATAAAAAATGCCATCTTCTGAAGTAATTTTACATTGACCATCTTTTTTTAAAATATGATAAGTAAGACCAAATTCCGTTTCTTTTTGATTAGAGGATGAGAGTAGTTTTTGGATGTATCTTCGTTCTATTTTAGATAAAGTAAGTTCTTGAGTAAGGGTTATTTTTTTATCTTTGATAAGACTTTTCAAGATCTGTTTATTTTGTTCTTGTTCTCTTCGATACTCTTCTAAAATTCTTCTTTTTTCTAGGCTCTTGTCTATGATTGGGGTAATTACACTTTTTTCTTTTCTAGTTTTAGTTCTTGGGGATAGTAAAATTTCAATTGGTGGAATATCATAAGTATTGATGATAGCGTCAGTATTTAGATTTGAGTTTCCAGTAAAGTGTTTGACATTTTCTATTCCAAAAATGACAGAAGCATACTTATTTGCAAGAGAAATATCGTCTAATTTGTCGAATAATTTACATAAATGTTTATATTCTTCACGTCGATTGGTCATATTTCCGTGTAGTTCTAATAAAGAATTGGCATATTTTGTAATTTTAACGATGATATTATCTGTAGTGTTCATTAGTTTTTCTCCTTCACTTGGACTAGATGGAGTACCAGTGAACCATTTGAAAATATTTTTTATCTTGCCTCGGTTTACTTCTTTGTAATGATTAAAATCAAAATCTTTGGTAAAAATTGGGGTTTTCTTGTAGTAACTGTTTAGTTTTGTTAAGAACTCTTCTATTAAAAAGTCATCTATTTTAGAGATGCTGTTTTTTATATGATAGACATTTTTTTGATAACCTTTGACAAATTCTCTTAGATATTTAATAATTTCACTTTTAAATTGTAAGAATAAAACACTTTGAAGTAATTCTTCTGATTTTGGTTCATTAAATTTTTTTAAGAAATCTTGATAGTTTTGGTTTAGTTTCGTAAAATCATCGTTTAGATTATTCCATAAGTCATTGATATCTTCCTCTGATAAATGGCTTATTTCTTCTAAGTTAGAAATAGAAATTCTTAGTCTATCAAATAATTTTGGTTCTAGGGATGAGGTTTTTATCTCCATTTCTTCTAGAGAGATAGTTAGTCTTTCTATTTCAGTTGCATATTCAGTTAATTGATATCTGAATTTTTTATTTTTAAATTCTTCAATCGAACTAGCATTTTTTGTATCTTGCATTTTAGATAAACTAAGCCACTCTGTTAGAGTTTCTAGATCTCTTTCACATTCTTCAATGGTATAGTCATTAAAAATTTCATTTTCTTTTAATTCGTTGTAGACATCTTCTTTGTATAACCAATATTCTAATCTTTCATAGTGATAATAAAAACAACGCATGATGGGTCTATAACGATAAGAGTTTTCTGCACTTAAATATTTTGTTTCTGATATTTGTTTGGTTAATTTTTCATATACTTCCATTTTCTTCCATTCCTTCTCTTGTTCTGTATTATCATATCATACTTTGGGTATATCTCAAAGAAAAAAAGATACTTTTCTATTTATTTTTGTATCTTTCTAATAGTACCTTTTTACCTATTTTTTATTAAATATTCTCTATTTTTATTTTATCACTATTTACCACAACATTGTTTGTATTTTTTTCTAGAACCACATGGACATGGCTCATTTCTTCCAATCTTTTCTCTTTTATGATTATCTGTTAACTCCTGCCTAGTATATCCATTTAGTCCCCAAATTCTTAAATTTTTTGATGCATTTTTAAGATTTTTAAATAATTGCTTTTGTTTTTTTTCTGATATTTTAACTTGAAACTCTTCTAGAATTACGCTTAATAGTTCTTCAGTGATTCCACCATAGCGCATTAAGCTTATTATAGTATCAACTGTTTCTTCTTCTAAATCATAATCTTCCAAGATTTCTTCTATTTCGACTTCTACTTCAAGAGTTTCTTTTAGGAACTTATTCATATCTTCTATGATTTTATAACTTGATTGCATACTTTTAATTTTTATTAGAGGTTCAATTTCTTCTGTTTCAAGTCCTTTTATACAAACATACTCTCCTTTTATTATTAAATCATCTTCACCTTTTAAGTAATTCTTAATTTCTTTTTCAGCAACAGAAATATGATGTTCTTCTTTTAATACATTCCTCAATAGTTCTATTTCCAATACTCCATTGATACTTAAATATGAATGAATATATATTAACAACTTTTCCTGATCTGATAAATTGTTAAAATCTAAAGATTCATCATCTTCATATTCATCTTCAGATATTTGATTATAAGAATAACCATTGTTTATCCATGTTGGAATATACCAAAATATTTCATCCATTAAATCTTCTAAATCTATTTCTTCTTTTACTGTTAACTCAATTTTTTCCTTTTCTAGTAATTTTTTAATATTCTCTTCATAATTATAACCTACTATTATTATATTGCAAATCATCGAACTTAATTCTTTTAATTTTCGTTTATTTTTTACTGTTTTTGATAATTTTTTGGTGATTTGTTTTTGAAAATCTAGATGTTCTCTTAAAGCGAGAATTGCCAATGCTTCTTCTGTTGAATATATAGCATATTCTTTTTCTTCTTTTAACTGTTGTAGTCCATATTCTTTATCTAGAGTTTCTGCTGATTCATTTAAATAAATTACATTTTTCTTTATAATGAAATCCTTTTCTTTTAAATACTCTAATAATTTTTCTTTACTAATAGGATGTCCACTTTCCTTCAATAATTCTTTTAGTTTATCTACTTTAAGAATACCATTTATTTCCATATAGAAGGAAATCATGAATAAATATTTTTCTTTTTGACAATTTTCATCTAACATATGATTATACATTTCTTTTATTTCCTCTGGAATTATATAATAGTTTCCATCTTGTAATACAAAATATTCATTTATAAATTTTTCATTTACATCATCTATTATTTTTCCAGCCATAATATCATTTAATTGTTTCATTTCTTGGTCCGTAAAACCTAGTCCTTCAATGAGAAAACTTGCTAATATCTTTTCAATAATCCTATCAATTTTTTCTTCTTTGGAAGCGTTCTTCTTAAGGTTAGGATTAATATCCCTTACTTCTTCATACATCTCATCAATTTCGCTAGTAGATAATTCCTTTAAATAATCCTCTAACGTTATTTTTTTTATTTCTGTTACCATTTTACTACCTCATTTCTTTTTTTATTGTATCATATAAATATAATATACACTATATATTAATTTATAATTAACTAAATTTAGTAATGGTTCATCGAATTTTGACGAACCTGATATAAGGATATTAAATATGTTTTTTATCTAGGAGAATCTGATAATAAAAATATTTAATATTTCTCATTTGTTTTAAAATTAATTGTTTAGTCAGAAATATTGAAACCCACATCTAAAATTTTTAGATGTGGGTTTCAGAGCCCCTAAAATTAGAAGAACCGACTTTCAAATATAAGTCCTTTTCTTTTGTTACTCACTTTTACCTAATATTAACTTTGTTGTTTGTTCTTTTCCCTCTCTTAAGTATGTTACTTCTACTTCTTCATTTGGATTGTGTTTATATAATTCATATCTAAATTCAGCAAGACTACCTACTTCTTTACCGGCTAAATTGGTAATGATATCCCCTTTCTTTAATCCGGCTTTATCGGCTGGTGAATTATTTTCTACGCTGTATATTGCAATTCCTTCTTCTACTCCATCAGGTACCATGATACCAGCTTGCCATAAGTAATAGCTATTGCTTAAATCTAGCATACTAATTCCAATATATGGTCTTATGATTTTTCCTTCTGTTTCCAATACTTCTGCTACTTTTAGAGCTTCTTCAATTGGGATAGCAAAGCCCATTCCTTCTACGGTATCATCGACTAGTTTCATATTGGTAATACCTATTACTTCTCCATTGGTATTACATAGTGGTCCGCCACTATTTCCTGGGTTAATAGCTGCATCTGTTTGTAATACTTGCATGTAATAGTCGGAAGTTTGATTGTTAGTTAGTGCTACTTCTACTAATCTGTCTTTGGCACTTAATACTCCTTTGGTTACCGTTCCAGCATAGTCAGATCCTTCTGGAGATCCTACTGTGAATACCGTATCTCCTACTTTTGATTTACTACTATCTCCCATGGTAGCTGACTTTATGGTATTAGAATCTTTGACACTTAATACAGCTATATCGGAGTATACATCACTTCCTACTATTGTAGCTTCTAATTCTGTTTCATCTGTAAACAATACTTTGATCATTTTTCCGTCTGATATTACGTGATTATTGGTCATTAAGTAAGCTTTTCCATTTTCTTTTTTGTAAACAAATCCTGTTCCAGTTGACACTAATTGGTTGTCATTATATACCTCTACTACAACTACTGCATCATATACATTTTCTACAGCTTCTGAGATACTATTTGTTTCATTCAACTTAGCAGTACTAGTTGTTACTCCACCACTGGTTGTAGTAGTAGAATTTTCATGAGTGATTAGCATGAAATAAGCCCCTAGGCAACCACTAATTAAAGATAATACTATTACTAAAATAATTAAAGTTACAGGATTCATATCTTGCTTTTGATCTGGAATCTTTGTTTCTCTACTAGATTGATTTGATTTTTTTGGTTCATCATAATTGGTATTTTTTGTTTGATGACTGGTGTGATTGGCTGTTGATGCTTTTATCACTTCTGGTTCTATTACATTATCTTTTGAATGCAATTTTCTTGATTTGATTTTTTTTATCATATATTTCTCCTTCTTTCTTTTTGATTATATGTTTAAAATGTATTAAAATTATAAAATAATTGTGGGATATTAAGGGAAAAAGTTATATTTTTTTAGGATTTTTGCTAGGAATAGTAAATAAATTATAGATATAGAGTAGCCTGTTACTACATCACTTAAATAATGGACTCCTAGATATACTCTACTGATTCCAATTAGGAAGATTATTATAATATTGATTGTAATGAGAGTAATTCTTAAAGATTTCTTTTTTATGAAGTGATAAATGATATAGATTAATAGGCCATAGAAAGCCATACTTACCATGGCATGACCACTAGGAAAGCTATAACCAGTCATTTCAATTAGACGATAGCCAATGGGTCTATCTCTTTGGAAGATTAGTTTTAAGATTTGATTGATAAAAGCTATTATTACTAGATTAGTTGGAATTAACATGGCTATTTTCTCTTTTTTCCATAAAAATTGAAATAATAGTGTTAAAAGTATGGCTAAGGCTACAATAAAAGTCGTATTGCTTAATTTGGTTATTAGTTTCATGAATATTGTTAAAGTTGGACTTCTTAATTTTTCTACTAAGATATTGTATGCTAATTTATCAATTAATAATTCTTCTTTCATTATAATTTTTACTGTTATGTTTAGGATGATAATTAAAAAAGGGAGAATCATCGCGATTAGTAGTTTGTTATTTTTGATTTTGGTTATCATACTTTTACACTTCCTATTTCTTATATAGTATTATATCACAAGAAAAGAGATTTTACATGAAAATGTTATAATCTCTTTTATTTCTTTCTATCAATTAGAATTCTATTTATGATTTTTTGATGGTTTGAAATTTAAAATACTTCTGAAGTACTTTCTTTTTATAAACGATATTTTTCTAGTACTTATCATTATTCATTTTGAAATTGAGAATTATATAGTTCGGCATAGAAACCATTTTTCTTTAGTAATTGGTTATGAGTTCCTGTTTCGATGATGTTTCCATCTTTCATTACTAGAATTAGATCGGCATTTTTAATTGTGGATAAGCGGTGAGCGATGATGAATGAGGTTCTACCTTCTGTTAATTTATCCATGGCTTTTTGTACTAATTCTTCGGTTCTAGTATCTACATTGGAAGTGGCTTCATCTAGTATTAGGAATGGAGCATCTTCGATCATACCTCTAGCAATTGTAATTAATTGTCTTTGACCGGCTGAGACACTATCGTTATCATTGATGATGGAATCATATCCTTCGGATAAGGTATTGATGAAATGGCTAACGCCAACGGTTTTACAGACTTCTTCTACTTGTTTATCGGTTACATTTTTTCGATTATAAATAATATTTTCTTTAATGGTTCCGTTGAATAACCAAGTATCTTGTAAAACCATTGTAAATAAATCATGTATATTTTCTCTTGTTAATTCTTTGGTAGATACTCCATCAATTTTAATATCTCCAGAATTGATTTCATAAAATTTCATTAATAAGTTTACCATGGTTGTTTTTCCTGCACCAGTAGGTCCTACGATAGCAACTTTTTGGCCAGGTTTGGCAATGGCACTGAAGTTTTTGATTGTTGGAGTATCATTGCCATCATATTTAAATACTACATTTTCAAATTCTATTTTTCCTTTTACTTTCTTTTTGTCTAGAACTTTCTTGATTTGTTTTTGACTAGACATTTCTTCTTCATCCATGAATTCGAATACTCTTTCACTAGCTGCAGCGGTTGATTGTAATGAGGTCATCGCTTGAGCAATTTGAGATAATGGAGAGGTGAATAATCTGATATACATGATGAAGGCTACAATTACTCCAAAAGTTGTTAAGTCATTCATGGTAAGAAGGGCACCTACGATACATACGGCAACATAACCAAAGTTACCAATAAAATTCATCATCGGATGCATTAATCCAGATAAAAATTGACTTTTTCGATTACATTCATATACTTTTTTATTTAACTCGTCAAATTTTTGATCAGATTCTTTTTTTCCATTATAAGCTTTTACTACATTTAATCCAGAATATACTTCTTCTATATGACTGTTTAGATTTCCTAATTCTACTTGTCTTGCTACAAAGTATTTTTGTGATTTTCCTAAGATAGCAAACATGAAGATAAATCCTAATAAACTAGAGACGATTGCCGTAATTGCCATGATCCAGTTTGTTACAAACATCATAATGACTGTTCCTACAAATAAGGTAATTGCACTTACTAATGTCGATAGAGATTGGTTCATAGATTGAGCAATTGTATCTACATCATTGGTTACTCTAGATAAGATATCACCTGATTGATGTCTATCAAAGTATTTTAATGGTAGTTTATTAATTTTATTGGAAATATTACTTCTTAATTTTCTAGCAAATTTATTGGCGACATTGGTCATAGAAATAGATTCTATATAGTTAAATAGAGCACTGCATAAATAGATAATTGTTAAGAATAGAGCTATTTTTTTAATACCATCCATATTCATTGTTGGCTCGATTACTTTTTTGATGTTTGCTGGTAATTGGTCTAGTTTCCCATAAAGTTCTTTCGTTGTAGCATCTTTTTTATTTAGAGTTCCAAGCACACTTAAATAGTTAGCTTGATCTTTTGGAGAGATGGTTTCGCCATCGATTGTAAATTCTGTAAATAGTATATTTTGAAGGCTTTCTGGGATGATAATGTTTGTATCTTTGGTGTTATCTTGGTTAGAAAAAATTTGAATGGTTCTTAATAATTGAATCTTATCTTCTGTGTTTATTGTTTTATCTTGATAGTTAGATGTTGGTAAGATGATTTTTAAAGTTTCATCGGATAATTCACTTAAAGTATTCAGCATTTCTTTTTGGCCATCTTCTGTTTGAAGAGATGCTAACATATTTTGAAATTTTTGTTTTTCTGCTTCTTCAATGGTAGAGGAAGTCATTACTTCTTTCGTTGTTTCTTCGTTTAGATTTATTGCTAGTATAGCAGGAATGGTTGTTTTTAGTTGTTCTTCTCCTAAATTTTCAGTAACTTTTTCGGTAATTTCTTCAAAATTTTTTGTATTAATTACTAAACCTTCTGAAATTTTATCAGTTAAGTCAGAAAGTTTATTAGGTGCTATAATAGAAAGGATGGAACTTAAGGCTGCTAAAATTAAGGCAAAGGCGATTAATGGTCGAAAGTCTTTTAGTTCTTTAAATAATCTTTTGACTGCGCTTTTGAAGTCTTTGGCTTTTTCGGCAGGAGCTGGTCCCATGCCTGGTCCTCTTCTAGGTGGACGTTTGGTTGTATGATTTTCGTTATGCATTTTCTAATTCCTCCTTTGATAGTTGTGACAAAGCAATTTGCTTGTATACTTTACATTTCTTTAATAATTCTTTGTGAGTTCCAACACCAACACAATTACCATCATCTAAAACAATGATTTTATCTGCATTCATAATGGTTCCTATTCTTTGGGCCACAATGATATTGGTTGCATCTTTGGTGTGTTTTTTTAGGGCTTTTCTTAAAACTGCATCCGTTTTGTAATCTAAGGCTGAGAAAGAGTCATCAAAAATATAGATTTCTGGGTCACGAGCAATGGCACGAGCGATCGCTAGACGTTGTTTTTGACCACCTGAGACATTAGTTCCGCCACTGGCGATATGAGTCTCATACTTATCATCCATTTTTTCAACAAATTCTTTTCCTTGAGCTACTTCAACAGCTTTTTTAATTTGTTCTTCTGTTACTTCTTCTTTGCCATTATCTCCATAGGCAACATTAGAATTTACAGTACCATCAAACATTACTGCTTTTTGAGGGACATATCCAATTTTGTTATGTAAGAATTCTTGACTATATTCTTTTACATCTACTCCATCTACTAATACGGTTCCTTCAGTGGCATCATAAAATCTTGGAATTAAATTAATTAGAGTAGATTTTCCACTACCGGTAGACCCTATGAAAGCTACAGTTTGGCCTTTTTCAGCTTTAAAAGAGATATTCTTTAGTAAGTATTCTTTGGCATCTGGATATTTGAAAGATACATTTCTAAATTCTACAGTTCCTTTTTCTCCCGTTACATCTTTGGTTATTGAGCCATCTTCAATACTAATTTTTGTTTCTAAAACTTCGTTGATACGATTTGCTGATACGCTAGCACGTGGGAACATCATAAAGATCATTGCTAACATTAAGAAGGACATAATTACTTGCATTGCATAAGAGCTAAATACTACCATATCTCCAAAGATTGTTAACTTATCCGCCATCATGGCATCTTTGATTAAGTAAGCTCCAATAAAGTAGATTGCGAGTGTTAAGAAATACATAACTAAATACATGATAGGTGAAAGTACGGCAAATGCTTTTTGGTTGAAAAGTTGTTGATTGGTAAGTTTATTGTTTACATCTTCAAATTTATCTTCTTGATATTTTTCAGCATTGAATGCTCTTACAACACGAATACCTGTTAAGTTTTCTCTTGTTACTCCATTAATTTTATCAGTTAAGCGTTGAACAATTTTGAATTTTGGCATTACTATTATCATTAATATAATAATAGTTGTTAATAGAACGGCTACTGCTACAGCTGTTACGATACTCCATTCTACACTTTTATTTAATATTTTGGTAATTGCCCAAATGGCTGTAATTGGAGCTTTAATGATTAATTGTAGTCCCATAGAAATCAGCATTTGAACTTGTGTGATATCATTGGTTGTTCTAGTGATTAAGCTACTTGTTGAAAATTGTTTTACTTCTTGCATTGCTAAGTTTTCCACTTTGGTAAATAATTTCTTTCTAACATCCATGGAGAAACGAGCTGAGATATTAGAAATGAAATAACCAGTGATTACTGCTGATACTAGGCTGCCAAGGGCACAAGCTAGCATATAAGCACCATTTGCTATGATATCTTTGATATCGCTTCCCTCACTTTGTACTAAGACTGTGATCTCAGACATATAATCTGGCATTTTTAATTCTAGCCAAACTTGACCTACTATTAAGGCAAAGCATATGACTACAATTAGCCATTCTTTTTTGGTAACATTTTTTAATAGTTTAAACATTTTATCATCCTTTCCTCTTTTTTTTCACTTCATATTCATTATATTATTTTTTATCTTTTCAGTTACCATAAAAAAGGTTGTTAATTCTTCTTCGCTAATATTTTCTTTTATTTTTTTATCAAATTTTTTCTTTTGCGATACCATATATTTTGATGTTTCTTTGCTATAATTCGTTAGAATAACTTGCTTGGATCTAGCATCTTTTTCACTATGAATTCGGTTAATTAAATTGTTTTTTTCCATTGTATTTAAAATTCCTGAGGTGGTAGATCTTCTTGATTCAATTAATTTTTCAATATCTCTTTGATAGATTATTTTATCTTGATGGATATAAAGATAATGTAAAATTTTTAATTGAACTGGTGATAAAACAAATGGGAATTTAGCTTGTTTGGTATCTGTTATTACTTTTCTATTGATCATATTATCTAATACTTTTATTTCAAATATGATACTTTTATTAATTTTAATTTTTATCACTTCCTCTTTTTGTAAGGTAACTAACATTTGCAATTATACAGAATTGTAAATTTAATGTCAAGCATTTTTGTAAATATGTTAAATTATGTGATTTTACTTTCTTCAAATAGAGGCAAAAATTATTAATCCATAAAAAAAACAATTTATCATTTATTTTTATTGTGAAAAATTGCTTTTGATTATCTGACTTATATACATTTAAGAATTTTATTTAACAATTATTTTTATATTCTACTTAGTTAATGTTTTTACGTAAGCTTTTTTTTCTTGTTTCATTTCTATTATTTTCATCATTTTTGTATTATCTTCAATAAATTGTTTCTCTTTGTTAAATTCTGACTCTGTATTTTTGAATAATGGATTTGTTTCGTTTGCTCTTAATATTGCATTATATTCCCTTATAGGATAAGATTGTTCTTCAACAAGCTCAAACATATTGAAAAATGCTGTAATAGCATAATCTACTGGTAGCCAATTTTTTTTATAATCTTCATGTAGAATTGAAAATAAAGGTTGTAGATTAATTATTTCACTCGCCATAATTTTGTGAAAACAATTGATTAAGCAACCACTATCTTTTCCTGTTTTAAAAGATTTTGCATAGCCATTGTCTAATTTCATGCTATAAATAGTATTAAAAAATAATTTTAAATTTGTTTCATTAATATCATCTTTTAATATCAATATTCTTTCAACATATCGATTTGTTTTTTCATCTATATAACTTAATTTTTTTGGAATACTTGCTAATTGACATAATGATGCTTCTGACATAATTAAACACCTCCTTTTTTTCAAGTTTTTTTATCGTACTACAAATTTGCTTTCTTGTTAGTTATTTATTTACTTTTGATTATCACTTTATTTTGTACAATTTTAACTTTAATTATTATGAAACTTCTAGCTAGGAGGCTAAAAATAAAATGTGAAAGCATTTTTCATTTTAGCATATTCTTATTATAAAAAATTATTCTTTTATTTTGTAAAGTAATTGATGTATTTAATGATATTTTGTTACTTTTTATTTAACTTTTGGCTTGAATTTTTATATTTTTTATTCCATCAAAAAAATACTAGTTTTCCGTGAGACTAGTATTTTCTCGTTTATAAAAAATTCCATCTTCTTTTATCATGACATTTGGGGATAAGGAACTCATTTTCGCTAATACTCTTTTTTGTTCTTCTTCTGTTAATAGATAGGTGTATTCTTCACTTTCTTTGCAAGGTTTAAAATAATATTGTAAAGTTCCATCTTGATTAATTTTTACTTGAAATATTCCAGTGTCTTTTGTTTCATTGTTGAAAATAAAATCACCTAGGTTGTAAATGATTGCTTTTTCTTTATAAAAATCGATTCCTTGTAATGTATGGGCATGACTTCCTACAATCACATCTGCACCTGCATCAATATATTGTTTGGCTGTATCTATTTGCACTTGTTCTAATTCACTTGAATCTTCTCTTCCCCAATGTACTAAAGCTATAACATAATCACTATGTCTTTTTGTATCTTCTATTACTTGTATGAACGTAGTCGGATCATAACATTTCAAAACTCCTCCATTTGTTTCTGTAGCTTCTTTGGTTAAGATAAATTTTTCTGCTCTGGTAGCATTTACAAATCCAATCTTGTATCCATTTATGATAAAATAATATGGTTGCTTGGCTTCTTCTAGATTTCTTCCTGCACCTATATATGGTATATCATATTCTTCTAAGGCATCTAGAGCATCTAGAAAAGCTTCTTCTCCATAATCATATATATGGTTGTTGGCTAAAGTTACTAAGTCTACTCCCATCTCTTTATATATGGTTAAACGCTCAGGAGAAGCTTTAAAGGTATAAAGTTTATTTGGTATTTTGGTACCTCTGTTACTAATCGTAAATTCATTGTTTGCTACCATAATATCAGAAGATGTCATAATATTTACAACATCTTCTGAGAGAATTCCATATATTTTTTTATTTCTCTCATCATATTTTGGCATAATATACCAATTATCTGCTAATGAAATATCACCTACAAAACTTATTGTTATTTCCGATTGGTTTTGGCTAGAAATTCTTTTGGTTTTATCATTTGAAATTTTGTTATATTGATCTTGTAATACTATTAGAGAATTATTAGTTAAATTATGCCAAATTTGGGAATTATATTGTGATTGTTTTAAGCTGTTATTTAATTTTTCTAAGACAGATATAGAATATTCTTTGCTTATCCATTCTAAAAATTCTTTATTTACAGTCTCCAATATATTATATGATAGAATATTAGATATAAGTTCTTCTTTTGAGATATTTTTTTCTTCCTTTATTATTTTTTCTTTCGATGAACTATTTTCTGTGATATAAATTGGAATCATAAAAATTATTATAATAATCATTAAAACTATTTCTAGTTGATATCTTTTTTTCATTTTATATTTGGTCTTTTTGGTCATATTTCCTCATTTTCTTTTACTAGGCGGATGTATTATTTTTATCAAGAAAATTCTTTCTACTAACTTTTATTGTTTTAAATTTAAAATACTTATCAGTATTTTACTTTTTTTAAGATCTCTACTCCTCTATAGTAAAATGTTCTCCTTCTTTTAAATTAGAAAAATAGTTTAATGGTAACAGAATAGTTGTCGTTGCTAATTCATTTGTATATACTGTGTTTTCGTGCATTTCTTTTTTGTATGACAAGATGGTTAGTTTATCATCTGTCATTACTACATCTACTCTTTGTTTGTTGGCAATGGAGCTATAACGATTGCAATTTTTAATCATTATAGCATAATATAGTTTTTGAAATCGATATTTTAAGATTAACTTGTTAGTTGTTGTTGTAACTTCTATAGATTGGTTTTTATATTTTAATTTCATTTTACTACCTTCGAAAAATAATTATTGTTTTCTACTTCTCTTTCCACTGCCAATTTAGGATTTCTGGTAAATCTTTTCCATATTCATAAATATATTGTTTATGAATTACTAGCTTATCTTTGCATAATTGATTTAATAATGCACTACGATTTCCTAGTTGTGGTAATCTTTTTAAGGCTGCTAAAACTAAATGATACCTATCTATTTCATTTTGTACACACATATCAAATCTTGTTGTAATTGTTCCTTCTTCTTTATAACCATGAACATGTAAATCTTTGTTGTGTCTTTTGTAAGTTAATTGATGTATTAGATGTGGATAGCCATGAAAGGCAAAGATAATTGGTTTATTTTTTGTAAATAAAGAGTCATAATCTTCATCACTTAAACCATGTGGATGCTCTGCATTCGATTGTAATCTCATTAAGTCTACCACATTAATTACTCTAATTTTTAATTCTGGAAAATGCTCTCTTAAGATAGAAACTGCAGCTAGGGTTTCTAAGGTTGGAGTATCTCCACAACATGCCATTACAATATCTGGTTCTTTATTCTCATCATTACTTGCCCATTTCCAAATTCCAATTCCTTGAGTACAGTGAATTACTGCTTCTTCCATGCTTAGCCATTGAGGGCGTGGATGTTTTGATGCAATAATAACATTAATATAATCTTTACTTTTGATACAGTGATCAAAGCATGATAATAAACAATTGGCATCTGGTGGTAAGTAAATTCTAACAATATCAGCTTTTTTGGTTACCAAATGATTAAGAAAGCCAGGATCTTGATGAGTATATCCATTATGATCTTGTTGCCATACATGAGATGTTAAAACATAATTTAAAGAAGATATTTTTTGCCTCCATGGTAACTGTTTTGCAACTTTTAACCATTTTGCATGTTGGCTAGCCATGGAATCTACAATTCGAATGAATGCTTCATAACTTGTAAAGAATCCATGTCTTCCTGTTAATAAATATCCTTCTAACATTCCTTGACAAACATGTTCTGATAGAATAGAGTCAATTACTACTCCATCGGTATCTAAGTATTCATCCGTTTCTTTTTTTATAGCATTCCATTTGCGAGTAGTTTCTTCAAAAATATAATTTAATCTATTAGACAATGTCTCATCTGGAGCAAAAATTTTGAAATTGTGTTTTTCTTTATTTAATTTGATAATATCTTTGATATACTTTCCTAATTCTATCATATCTTGTGCTTGGATTTTTCCATGTTCTGTAATTTTTACACCATATTCTCTAAAATCTGGTAGATTTAATTCTTTTAAGAGTAATCCACCATTGGCATGTGGATTGGATCCCATTCGTTGGGCACCTGTTGGGCAAAGTTCTTGTAATTCTTTTTTTAAAGTTCCTTTTTCATCAAATAATTCTTCTGGTCTATAACTTTTTAGCCAAGATTCTAATAATTCTAAATTTTCTTTATGTTCTTCATTTACTATGATTGGAATTTGATGAGAGCGGAAACTTCCTTCAATTTGTTTTCCATCTATTTCTTTTGGACCTGTCCATCCTTTTGGTGTTCTTAAAATAATCATTGGCCAGATAGGACGTTTCACCGTTTTTCGATATTTTATGTCTTTAATTTTTTCAATGACTTCGTCTAATACTTCAGCCATTCTTTTATGCATGGTCATTGGATTGTCGCCTTCTACATAATATGGTAGATAACCACTACCGCGGAAAAAATCATCTAATTCCATATCACTTATTCTAGAAAAAATAGTAGGATTAGCTATTTTATATCCATTTAGATGAAGAATTGGTAATACAACTCCATCAGTTTTTGGATTGATAATTTTATTAATTTGTAATGATGATGCTAATGGTCCTGTTTCTAATTCTCCATCGCCAATAACACAGGCTGCAATTAGAGATGGATTATCTAGAATTGCTCCATAGGCATGTGCAAGACTATAGCCTAACTCTCCTCCTTCGTTGATAGATCCTGGTGTTTCTGGTGCCGCATGAGAAGAAATTCCACCAGGAAATGAAAACTGTTTGCAAAGCTTTTTTAATCCTTCTTCATCTTGGGTAATGCTAGGATAGATTTCACTGTAACTCCCCTCTAGATAAGTATTAGATACGAAAGCTTGTCCTCCATGCCCTGGTCCGGCAATGTAAATCATATTTAAATTATATTTTTTTATTACTCTATTTAAGTGAGTATATATAAAATTTTGTCCTGGAGCAGTTCCCCAATGACCTACTATATTTGGTTTAATATCTTTTAAAGTAAGTTTTCTTTTTAATAACGGATTGTCTAGCAAATATAATTGACAGGCTGAAAGGTAATTGGCTGCTCTAAAATATGCATCTATTTTTTTTAATTCTTTTGTTTCCATAATAATTCCCCTTTGCTTTTATTCTTATCATTATAAGTATATCAAAAAAATTAGAAAATGGAAAGTAAAAAAATTATACCTTAAAACACATACTGTAGTGTTACAATAGATGAATACATTTCTAGATAAAAGTTCTTTAGTTGTATAATATTGTGTTGAATCAAAAATATTAAACGAAAAGACTTGATTCATAATGAATATTATAAAAGAAAATAGTAGAAAAGAATCAAAAGATATTCCCCATGAATGAAGCAGCTGTAGATTCTAATAAGAAAAGTTTTTATTTATAGTATTTTGCTATGATAATTAAATGTTTATTTTTTGTCTTGTTCTCTCTTGGATTTAAGGTCAAAAAATATTATATTTTCTAAATTCAATGTTATAATTTTATTTGTTTCAAGAGAAAAAAAGTTCCTATAGTACTTATTCAGTTCTTCGAATTTTGGAAAATCTGAAAATCACATCTAAAATTTTTAGATGTGATTTTTAATATTTCTAACTAAACAAATAACTTCAAAATAATCAATTTTTAACAAATATTTTTATGCTAAGGTTTGTTAAAATTAATGAGCTACTTATTCATTTACTTTATTAATACTTACTAATTTTTTGTCTAAATCATCAATAATGGTCTGCAATCTATCAAAATTTATTTTTAGGTTTTGTTTTTCTTCTTTAATTTTATGTTCTTCTGCTTTTTTATAGCTCTGGAAGCGCTCACGCTCTTCTGATAATTTTTCTTTATCTCTTTCTAACTTGGTATTGGAAATATTAATATTTGTTCTCATTTCTTTCAATTCATCAATATATTTATTAATTTCAGATACTCTTGCAGATAAAGCATCAAATAATGTATCAAAATCATCTAAGTTTTTATTTTTCTGAATTGGTGATTCTTTGGTTAAATATTTTTTTGCTTTTTCATTGTTTATTAATCTATATTCAGTCCAAAATTGTTTTAATGAAGAAATTTTTGGCTTTACTACAATTCCTTTTTCCACATAATTATTAAAATATAGTACCGTATCAATTTCGTTGTCAATTGGTTTTAATTCTTTGATATCTTCGTACATCTTATCAATTCTATTTCTATATTCTTGTCGATTTGAATAATTGGTTAACTTTACATCATTTTCAAAATTATAAATGGATGTTGAAGGATTCTTAGTATTGGTAATTGGTGGATGTGGTTCTTTTTCTATTTTTCTACTTTTTATTTCTCCTAAGTTTGAAAATAAATTTTCTGGTAGTTCAATATTTCTTACTTTACTATTATACATATGATTCACCTTCTAGACTGTGCTTTGCCATTGCTCTCATAATATTTTTTATTTTATTCCATTCTTTTCCTTCTTGAATATTTTCTATAAATTGATTGTTATCAATCGTAACTATTCTACCAGAATAAATAATTGGATTGCCATCTTTATCTTTTTCGTTTTTGGTATAGATAATATATTTTCCATCTAACTCTGGTACTTCAAAGGCACATATAAGCTCTACTTCACCTACTTCTCTATACCCATCCACTAATGTTATTGTTTTATTGTTCCCCATTTTATTCTCCTCCTATCATACGTGTATTATAACATATATTTTTTTTAATAACAAGAAAATATTAAATAAATCTTGAAAAATGTTATACATGTTGTAAACGGTATTTTTGGTTAATTTAAAAGTTACTTTTTCTTCTGGTTTTATTCAAATTATTCATTTAAAACAAGATGACATATTTTTTAAAAAAATATTTTATAATTTATTTGTAGGTGAGAAAATGAAAAGAAAATTTTTAAATTCATCTATGAATTTGATTATTAAAAATGGAAATTATACCAAAGAACAGATTGAAATTATGAATTATGGTCTAGAAACAATATACTTGATGGTTACTAAGATGATCGTAATTTTTGGACTAGCTTATTTACTTGGAATTTTTAAAGAAGTAATATTGTTATTAATTACTTATAATATTATTCGATCACAAGCTTTTGGAATTCATGCAAGTAAAAGTATTTATTGTCTAATCTCTTCTACTATTTTGTTCATTGGTGGTGCTTTGATTTGTAAGTATGTTGTTTTTCCTATTTGGTTGATGATTGGATTAGCTATTATTTGTAACATATGTTTGTTACTTTATGCTCCTGCTGATACCTATAAAAGACCTTTGATTAATGCAAAGAAAAGGAAAAAGTTTAAATTTGTCAGTGTTTCATTGGGAATAATTTATACATTATTGATTATAATATTTAGAAATTATTCCATTGTTAATTACTTATTGTTTGGAATGATTGAAGCAATTCTTATGATTTTACCTTTCACCTATAGAGCTTTCAATTTACCTTATAATAATTATAAAACCTATAATTGTGGTGTTTAATTAAATTAAACATAAAAAAGAAGAAAGAGGAGGAAAAAAAGATGAGTTTTATTGCTGATTTATTAGCTAAAATTGGAATGGGAGCGGCTACGACCGGTACACAAGGGTGCTATGTTTTTATCATAGATGAACCAAAAATGCCAAAATGTTTAATTGAAAAATAATAAATTTGCCACTAATATTCTAGTGGCTTTAATTTTGTTAATAAAAGTTGAAGATGACTAACTTCCATCATTTTATAATTTTAGTACTTTAAAAGAAGAATTCAAAAAAGGGAATAGTTGTTTTATAATTTCTGCGCTTGAAGTAATCAATATTTAATTGATAAATACTAATTTTCGAAATTTGGTTATTATTTTAAATAAAAAGAATTGAATAGACAGAAAAAAAACTATATTAAAAAATATAATAATTTTAAAGGACAATCAGGGTAAAAAAGATACTATTTTTTCATACAAAAATTATCTCATTCAATTTATGATTAAATTTCTCTTTTTTATTTAATTTTAATAACAAGTTTGTTTTAGGTAATAAACTTCTTTGTCGTAATTTTTACTATTTTTTTATTCTAATTGTTTGAATATATAAATTTTCTTGTATTTCTGTTTTTATTTCAAATACTTTATTATTATTTACTAGGTGTTTTACTAATAATAATCCATTCCCTCTTGTTTTCCCTTTTGTACTAAAGGTTTCTTTTCCTATTTTATTTTTATCTATTTGATTATTATATGTATTTGAAATAATCATTTTAAATTCTTTTTCTAAATCAATGTATGCTTCTATTCCTATTTGTTTTTCATT
>JALEZJ010000057.1 GCA_022772985.1 Erysipelotrichaceae bacterium
GAATTAAAGCTAAAAATAATTTAATCTTACCATGTGGTAACACAACAAGATGGGAAGCAAATGCAACTAAATAATATATTTAGCAATAATAATTGGACAATCATCACCTAAATTATGTTTATATAATATTTTTACATCATAACTATTATTATTTAACACTAAATTGATAATATATTTATGCCAATCATTATAGTTCCAGTTATCCTTGTAACAAGAAATATTTTGTGGTTTGTTTGCACATGGACACAAATAGATTACAAAACTTTTTTTATATTTAAAACAAAGATTAATTATTATTTCAGTAGCTTTACAAGATCTAAACCCAATAATTAAATCATAATTTTTAAAACTAGTTTTGTTATTAATATATTTTTGTAAAATTGTAACATTATTAATTTTTTTAATAACAAATTTTCCATTAATAGCAGTAACATTCGCTAATGAATATTTAGATAATATTATTGATAAAATCGGAATTTTTCCTGCTGCAGCATCTAATACTTTAATATTATCAATATTAAAGTATTTATTAATTATTTTATAAAATTCAAAATAATCAGTTTTTTTATCAGGAACTAAACTCAAATATGACATCACTTGATTAATATCACTAGTATAACCATATTTTAATTTGGATAGACGATTTTTAATAAAATACTCTTTGTAATGTTCCTTATGTTGATTTAAAAAATTAATTATCCTTTTTCTTTTAAAGTCTTTTTTCATACCAATATTATACTATATTATAAGATAAAAAACTATTTTTATTGACAAAACTCAAGAAATAAGTATATATTATAACTAACTGGTAGAATAATCATTATTTCTCCAGACTTAGAAAGGAAGTTAACAATGAAATTTCAAGTAAAAAAAGTTGTAGTTGAAAAATTCGCTTGTCATGTTGATCAAAATTGTTAATTAATAATTATAGCCCATTTTATATGGGCTATAATTATATGTGGAGGATAACAATGAAAATAGTATTAAATCCCATGAAACCACTATATATTGATAGTAATAATAAAAACATAAGAATGGGGAACTTTCCAGAAACTGGAAAAGAAATAGATTATGAAGATGAATTATTTGAATATTTTTTCAATTTAATTAAAGAATATAAGGATACCGAAAAAGTTAAAGAAATAATGATTAAAAAAGGAATAGAGGAAACTGAATTTAATCAAATTATTGAATACTTAATGAATGAAAAATTTATAATCCCACTAGCAGATTATGAAGAAATGATTAAAGATAAATATTTAAACCGTGAAATATTATACTTTAATATGATAAATAACTCTAAAATCAATATCGATATTTTAAAAGAAAAGAAAGTATTAATCTTAGGATTAGGTGGCGTTGGTTCAATAACCGCAGAATTACTAACAAGAGCCGGAGTTCAAAATTTCATATTAGTAGATTGTGATAAAGTTGAGTATTCAAATTTAATCAGACAATTATCATATACATCAAATGATATTGGTAAAAATAAAACTGAAGCTTTATCATTAAGATTACAAAGAATAAATCCTAATGTTAACATTAAATCTAAAAATATAATGATATCTAAAGAAGAAGACGTTTACGAATTTATAAATCAGTCAGATCTTGTTGTTTGTACTCTAGATAAACCCTTTAGAAAAATTCGCAGAATAATTAATAGAACATGTGTTAAAAACAATACACCTGTTATATTTGCTGGCTTTGCTGAGCATGTTGGAATGATAGGACCATTCATTATTCCTAATAAAGGACCATGCCTTGAATGCATTGATAGAAAATCAAATGAAGTTCCAGTAGAAAACGTTAATATCGTTCCATCATATGGACCCTTATGTAATATAATAGCATCTATAATATCAGATCAAATTTTAAATTATTTTCTTAAATTAAAATCTAAAAAATTAGTTGGAAAAACAATGATGTTTAATATGTATACTTATAAAACAAAAATTTTTACATGGAAAAGAAATCATGATTGTGAGGTGTGTAAGAAAAATGATAGTAAGTGATCTTACCAAAAGTTTCAATGGAAAAACAATAATAGATAATATAACATTATCCCTAAATCAAAACGAAGTAATTGGACTAGTTGGTCCTAACGGGAGTGGTAAAAGTACTCTTTTAAAAATAATTTCTGGCCAAATTCCTGCAGATAAGGGTAAAGTAAAGTTAAATAATGAAACTGCCTTTTATTTGAACCAGGAAA
>JALEZJ010000056.1 GCA_022772985.1 Erysipelotrichaceae bacterium
TCCATATTTATTTTTTATTTCTTTACCATCTTCATCTATAAATTTTCTATTAACAACTCTTGGTACAATATAATGAATAGAACTGATTATATTTCCAAAAGTAAATCCATTAGATAAATAGTTATTAAATAAATCATCAAACAAAAAAGAACTACTATCCGTATCTGATATGTAATTCAATTTAAATAATTCTTTTGTTAAATAATGATGTTCTGGTATTTTTGTTTTATCTATATTATCATATTTATCTTTTAATTTATTAGTATTTAATTGTTGCTGGTTTTCGGATGTCCGATAATCGGTAGACCGATAATCGGGTGTTGGATGAAATTCATTTTTTTGTATCTCCTCGTAAGGTTTTCTATATACAGTGTATTTGTATTGATAATATCCTTTTTCGTTCCTAGATTGGCTAATTTTGATGTATTTACTATTTTTTAATTCGTTGATAGCATTTCTAACTGCTGCTTTTCCCTCTTTACATATTGCAACTAATCCATTAAATGAATAATCCCATTCTGGTGGTAACGAAAAAATAGTACATAACAAACCTTTTGCACTCATAGATAAATTTTTATTTCTTAATATATTATTTGTTACAACTGTAAAACTATCATCCTTTTCTATTTCAAATTCTGTCATTAAATTTCACCTCCAACAAAAAAAGACCATCATTTGGTCTCTAAATGATATTCTATATTTTTCTATTTTCTAAAAGTGAATAGATGTGAACTACTCATATTTTTATTTGTTACCTTTGATATTAATCAATTTATTTAGTTTCTTTATTTGTCTGTTTAATAGTACACATAATTTATGTATCCTTTCATCAGATATTCCAGTTATGTTTTGATATTCATGTAATAGTTCATCAAACTCTTCTACTATTCCGTCTAATTTTGATGTATCAATTCTTGATAAATCTTTTACAATAGTAATAATATTATCAAATTCATCAATATTATAAAAAAATCTTCCGTCAACATTAACCATTAACTCAGCTTGATCAAGATCAACTATATTAAAGGATTGTCCATTATCAAATATAGGGGCAATATCTAACCATTTTAAGTTATTAACGTCTCTAATAATCCCAAAATTATTTAAGTGTCTATCTTCATTTAAAATTAAGAAATCTAAAATATACATATTCTCTAATTTTTCACGAACATTTTCTATACCGTTATCTTCTAAAATTTTAATATATTCTTCATAATCTTTAGAATCTTGATTTTTTTCTATTCCATACATTATTTGATAAGCTGTAACGAGTTCAGTATCTTTATTTATAAAACATTCACACTTTGATACCACTTTTTCTTTAACAATATCTAAGGTATAAGTAACATGATTAAATCCAAGTCTTTCACAAATGCGAGATGCTAACACTTCATTAAAAGGTTGCATGATATCATTTTTATATCCACCTTTTAATAAATATCTCTTACCATTTTCTATAATCCAAGACTTTTTTAGCATTCCATCTGTAGTATTATTAGGAGTTTTTAAAGAATCTTCACTAGTTATAGATCTACTGCTATTAGAAAATGTTGCTTCCAAAAATTCTGCCGAATCAAAATCATGATCAAAAAAGTTTATATCTTCATATTTAATATCACTATCAATTGGCTTAATCCAATACTGGTCTGATAATGATAGGCCAAACGCTTTATCAAGTAATTCTTCTGGTGTAGAAAGATTAAGTCTAGCAAGTAAAATATCTAACTTATCTCTCCATGATGGTATTCCTCTACCTTTAAACCATTTAGATAATTCTACAATAAATTTTTCTTCATCATTTTGGTTATATGATTTTTTTAAAATTAACGGAGCATAAGCAATATTTTTTACTTCAGTTATTTTAGTAAATACCGCTAATGAAGGCTGATATTCAGCTACTAATATTTCAGTATTTTTATTCATTAAAATACATTGCATTTTGACACCTCTTTTCTTATTAAGTTTATTATATAAGTCATTATATCATGGAAATAGATAAAATTTTAATTTTAATTTTAATTGTAGAAATATTGCTAAATTATGGTAAAATAAATTATTAAAAGGAGGGTTGGTAATTATGAAGAAAAATTTATCATTATTGTTACTATTTATTATTGTATTTTATAATAGTGGATTCAATGGATTAGTCACATTAATAAAAAATTTTTTTCTACTGTTTATGGCTAGTATTTCATGGATAGATGAAATATGTGTAACAATGTATGGAAATACTATATTGTCAGAATTATTTTCTCATTTAATTACTTTTAAATTGGTGGAAATTTTATTAACTATTGTTGCTTTAATTGTACCTTCTGGTAGATTATTAAAATATACTGGAAAAGTTTTATATAAGATATTTGACAATATCGTTTCAACTATTTTAGATAATATATGTAAACTAATATAAGTAGTTAATTTTATAATTAGCTTCTTTTTTCTATAATTTTATTTTAAAATATAACCTAATTTCTCTAGTTCTATTAATGTTATTGCAGAGACGTCATCTTTTTTTAGCTTAGAAATTTCATATAATTCTGCTCCTAGTGAATCATCATTTTTACAATCTATATTAACCTTCTTTTTGATCTCATTTTTATAGTCTAATATTTTATAGAAAATGCCAACATGATGAACCATAATGTTTGTATCTGCATCATACTTCCATTCTACCTTTACTGAATTTGCATCATATAACTTATACTTTGTTATATCTAAACCAGTTTCTTCCATAAATTCTCTTTTTAATGCAATTTCTGGAGTTTCACCAAATTCCAAGGAACCACCTGGTAAATCTAATAATCCATCATAAGGTCCTGTTTTCTTCTTTATTAGTAATATCTTATTACCTTCAATTAATAATCCATAACAACCTAAATGTTTATGTTCTTTCATTTTTATCACCTCTTATATTCAAACATATTTACTTGTTTCCCTTATATTTTACCATTATTTTTGTATAATACAAAAGACAATTACACTGAGCTTATACGATTTTAATTGTAACTGTCAAACAATGTTTTCTTAAAGTATTAATAAATATTTTTTAGTCTCAAAGAAAGTTTACCATCCGTAAGGGCTTTCGGCACCTCCTGCATTTAAGTGATTAGATACAACAATTACATTAGGATTATCCCCATAAGCAGATAATATCTTATTTACTCTATCCGTTGGGGATAAAGTAATATCAGTATCTCTTGTTAACGTTACTGGTATCCCTAATTCATTTAATCGATCATACATATATTTAGAAATCTTTAATGTATAATCTTTTTCATATTGATTATTCCCAGTTGCTCCTGGATCTGTACCTCCATGACCTGGATCTATTACTACTCCTTTTAATGCTCTTAATTCAATATTCATAAGTATCACCTTCAAAGTTAGTTTATGAATTATTTTACAATACGTTACTTATCATTCTTTGACATTTTTACTATTATTCTTCCTTATATTTTAGATTTTTAATTTTTCAGTATTTTTCAGGCAAAAAAAGATACAAATCTACAAAAATATTTTGAGTTATTGAGCAAAATCCACTAATTAATTCTTTTTCTATCATTTTATTTTAAAGAGTAACCTAATTTTTGTAACTCTATTAAAGTTATTGTAGAAACTTCCTCTTTTTTTAGTTTTGATATTTCATAGAATTCTGCTCCTAGTGAGTCATCATTTTTACTATCTATATTGATATTCTTTTTTATCTCATTTTTATAGTCTAATATTTTATAAAAAATTCCAACATGGTGAACCATAATGTTCGTATCAGTATCATACTTCCATTCTACTTTTACTGAATTTGCATCATATAATTCATATTTTGTTATATCTAAACCAGTTTCTTCCATAAATTCTCTTTTTAATGTGGCTTCCGGGGTTTCACCAAAATCTAAAGAACCACCTGGTAAATCTAATAATCCATCATAAGGTCCAGTTTTCTTCTTTATTAGTAATATCTTATT
>JALEZJ010000083.1 GCA_022772985.1 Erysipelotrichaceae bacterium
CAATGTTTACGGGGTAAGGGGTATTCTACTCTTTTATTCATAATTTTTTTAAATAATAATGAGAAGAAAAAAATATATGTATTTAGAATTATCAAATAACATATATTTTATCTTTTTAAATTAATTTACTCTTAATTGCTGTTTTAATTACTAAAATAGGATATCATTTAATTTTAAGATTAAAAACGAAAGTTGTCATATATTTTAAATAGAAAAAAGAGGCTGGTATGAATTTGGTAATAAAGAAAATAAACATCATTTCTATAAAATGTTATAGATTGT
Organism: Erysipelotrichaceae bacterium; assembly: GCA_022772985.1. GTDB lineage: Bacteria > Bacillota_I > Bacilli_A > RF39 > UBA660 > RUG11198. Next base: position 283 of record JALEZJ010000083.1, read on the forward strand.
TTTGAAAATAAGAAATTATAATATAGAAAAAAATACTGATAAGTTTTTTAGTATCCAGAACATGTTTTAATCATATAAGAATTTCACTTAAAAAATAAAATCATTTATAAAATAAGATTATGATAAATTTTTACTTGAAATTCATTTACTCTATTTAAAATAATGACATTTGCTCATTTGCTCTAGTTTCTTTTTGATAAGCCTTTATAATATCACTCATCTTGTAAAGAATCCCATACTTATTGCATTCTTCTATCAATACTTGATATAATCGTTTAGAATTAGGAACAATACAGTTGTATCTATCTTTATAATAGTTCTCATATTTTTTCCTTAGATTAGGAAATATTTCATCTAACTTTTGATAATAATAATCTCTTTGGTTTTCTCTTAAGGTCATTCCCATATAGGTATGAATAAATTTTGCACCATTTTGGTGAGCAAGTCTGACTAACTTTCTAATATCTTCTTCCTTATCTGTAATAAAAGGAAGAACTGGATTCAACATAATACCAGTAAATATTCCCTGATCACTTAATATTCTAATGGCTTCTAATCTTTTAGAAGTAACACATACATTTGGTTCTATTATTCTTGATAAGTTATCATCGGGAGTTGTAATAGTAAATTTTACAATCACATGATTTTTTTGATTGATTTCTTTTAATAAATCGATATCTCTTAAAATTAAATTACTCTTGGTATCAATAGAAACACCATATCCATATTTGGAAATTAATTTTAAAGCACCTCTTGTTTGTTCATATTTTAATTCTTGGGGATTATAAGTATCTGACATCGCCCCAATTCCAATGACACCTTTCTTTCTTTTGCTAATTAACTCTTTTTCTAAAATAGTAAGGGCATTTTCTTTACCTCGGACAATATCAAATTTGTCAATATGATAACAATTACTTCTACTATCACAATAAATACAGCCATGAGAACAGCCTTTATATAAATTCATATTATAATCGATTCCATACCAATCACTACCATATTTTACCTTTGTTAAAATTGTGTTTGCCTTTATAAATTCCATCTAAAATCCTCTCATTCCTGTTATTTCATTGTTTTTATTTTTTCCTAAATCACTTCTTTATAAAGATATTATCACAAGTAAAATATAAAACGCAATAAAAACCATCTAACTTTAGGTTATGTTTTAATAGTAGTACCTATTTTTTTACAGCTAAACAGTAGCATACTCCAACTGGTGCGATTATCTGATGATCAGGATTTAGCGTATTATAAGAATAAAAATAAGTATTGGTCATTTCTTCATGATTTAAATGTTCATAAATTAAGAAACCATATTTTGCTAAAATAGCTTCCATCTCCCTATAAGTATATTTAGATTGCATCTCTTCATTGGCACCACTTGCTAATTGTTCATTTATCTTTGTTTCCTTACTACCATCATAAGTAGGATAATCTAAAACAATACTACTACCACTACATATCATTTCAGAAATATTTTCGATCATCTTAGAAAATTCTTCTTTTTTTAAGTAATAACTAATTCCAAGCAAACTACTAAATGATAGTTTATTTTCTTGATAAGTACTATTCTTAAGAGATGATACCCAATCTTTTTCTCTAAAATCACAAGAAATAAAATTCACTTTCTTATCATCCATCTTACTCATCTTTAGTCTTCTTATTTTATCATGAATCATTTCTTCTTTATCTAGTTCAAATACTTTTAAATTATCTAAATTATTTCGATAGAAAAAAGTATCATAACCAGATGCAAAAATTAAATATTGTCTACATCCTAATCGATAAGCAGTGTTTAAAGATGCCTCACAAAAAGCACTTCTTCCTAAAACAGATGGAGATAATTGATGATCTACTATCCATCTTAAGGCTTCTTCCTCACTTCCATTAAATTTTGGATTAAAAAATTTAATTCCTTTTCCTAGATTACTAGCAATAGCACGATAATCATCACCCGCTAAAATTTGATGTGCAAGAGTATCACTAAAAATTCTGTATGTATTGTTTTGATAATGATAGGCTCTTGCAAAACAACTGACTAATGCCGTCATATTTTTTTCTTTCATTTTTTCTCACCTCTTATTCTTAATACACCTATTTTTATGATTTTACAAGTCTTGAAAAAATCCCCATTTTGTGGTAATATAAAGACATAATGAAAAGAAGAAACCTATCAAAATTTCTTCTTTTTTCATCTTTTTCATTTAAAATACTTATTTTTATAATTTCTTATTTAAGAGAATTTTATATGATTCATCATATATTTTATCTATATTATCAACCTTTTATTTAGTTAGTATCTAAAAAATAAAATTAATTAGTGGAATTTTATTTTGTTTTATTATTATTCTTTTCTATATAACTAGTATACTCGTTAATTATTTCATAATTAAAATCATTTTTATCATTATCCCACAAATTTTTAATAAAATCAGTTGCTAAATTATCATCTACATTATCTATTATATTTTTTAAAAAAATTATTTTATCCTTAAATTTTGGAAATTCTTTACAATATGTTTCTATATGCTTATTTCCGAATAAAATATTACCCTCTTCTCTTCCTTCAATCTTCCATAAATATGTTTTTAATATCCCCCGTATAAGATAATCATCATTACTAGGTATTCCATATTTTGTTCTATCTTTATATTCGATAAATTTTACATTATTTTCTTTTAAATGCTCATATACATCATCAATCATTATTTCTTTTAATACTTTTTGATTTTCATTAGCAGTTCTTTCAATTTGTTCATCATGTTCTCTTGGGGGATTAAAATTATTTCCATCTAATACATATATACTAATTTTTTTATTTTTCATTTTATTGAGTGAATTTGGTTGTCTTTCTATCATAAAAATTTCTTCTTGATTAAGCCCAACTATTTTAGGGGGAACAAGCATTCCATTTACCCCTGCAAAAATCGCTGCATATATTGGCTTAGTAGCCGCATATACACACTCTCCTTGTTGAGTTGATTCTTTTGCTATAATTTCTTTTAGTCCAGAAATTGGACTACCATGATACAATTCCATTAATACCTCCTATAAATTAAGTTAATATTATTCCATAAAATACATTATCAATATATCTTGTTTCAGGATAAACTATATCTCATAAAACGTACATTCTTACATATTGATATTTATTATTTAAATGTTGCATCTTTTCATATCCTATTCCTTATTGCTTTTCCATATAGATTTTCTTATCTTTATTATCAAGTTCAAATTCATTGCTACTTATTCTAATAAATTCACTACCTATTTTAGAATGTAAATAAGGAATGATATCTCTATCATAATTACAAATTGTATTTAAAGCAAATATATGAAAATTATTAGGATTATTCATATATTCTTCATCTTCATCCCCTTTAAAAAATCTCCAACCACTATCAGGATTACTATCCATGGGTTCTTCACTATACATGTATCCTACTTTCCATCCTTCTTTGGTTATTTTATCTGACACCATACATCCTTCACCATTAGGTTCATCCCATTTTATTAATTCTTCTACATTAATTTTAATAAAATCCTTATTATTTTGCATTTTGCTTCCTCCTCACAGCCATTGCTTTACCAATAATTTCATTTTAACATATTTTTTTCTTAATTTATAGTCATCTCTAAGCATATTATTAAATTCAAATAGCAATTCATCTAAATTATCATTCTTATGTAAGAATAACTGTAAATCTCTTTTAGCATCAGTTAATTTTTTCTATTGATTAATTAAAATGATTATATTTATTATTAATGCAACAAATAAAAGTAATATAATTCCTAATATAAAATAAAAACTAATCTTTCCTGTTGTATCTAATTTTCTAACTAACTTTTTTCCATTTGATAGTGTTTCTGTTTGATTTTGTTGTATATCCATTTGTCTTATATATTTTTTATGCGTTGGGTATAGTCCACCACAAGCAGTAGGAATTTGATGAATATTAGTTATTACATGATCACTTAAAGCATTACTTCTTAATCTTTCTAAATTACTATCAATCCCATCTGTTAGAGACCAATAAGAAACTCCTGAAAGTACAACTCCTGAATCTATTATTGCTTTTTCAACTTCTTTCATTTTGAGTTCCTTTAATTGATATACTTGTCCAAGAAGCGATTTATCAGCATTATTTCCAAAAACTCTAAATATATGTTCGCGTCCTAATGACATATCAAATTCTGTTATTTGTACTTTTTTATTGTGAGTGCGCTGATATTCTGCTAAATTTTGAAAACACCTAGTAATGTTTTTAGGAGCATCAGTTATTGTAATATGTGTTTGAGTACCTATAGTATCTATCAAACCAGGACTAAGTGTATCTATTTTATCAAGTATCCCCAAAACTTTTTTTCTTCTTTTATCATTCTCCATGAATGGTTCATTATACAAATAACTAACGCCACTTGGCTTATGATCTAATGCATACTGAAATGCTGGTAATAATTCTTCAAGTGTAATTCCATATTTAATTTCCCAAGAATTTCTATAATCCGGAATTTCTCCATCTTTTAAATCACGATATAAATTCTTTCCTATTTCAACCTTATAATTTCCAGTATTTTTATCTAATTTACAAGTTCTCCAAATCTTATCCTCTTCATCATATATCATTTCGTCAAATGTAACAATTTCATTAAATAAATCTAATGCATGAATAACAGGTTCTTGTTTACCATTTCTTGTAATTGTATGATTGCTATTATATTCATGAATAAAATCAATACTAGACTTTACATAATTACGTATTGTACCAATTATTTCTTCTTTTTTTCTATCTGTTACTTGTTCATTTTCTTTTATTCCAAAAAAATCATCAGAATCCCTTACTAATAAAGAGTGATATCTTACTTGTTTCCCGTTTTTATATGCAAAGTCTAAATCTCTTTTTGCCTTATAAAAATCATATCTTTTTTCTTTTTCATTCTCAGAATAAAAACGATTAACAGTTTCATATATTCTTCCACTACCTATTAACATAGTATTAAAATTTTCTAATTTAGAATTTAAAAATAAAAATTCTTCAAACATATCATCTGCTTTAATTTGATCTCTTTCTAAAGAAACAAATCTATGATTCAATTTAAATATTTCATCAACTTTATCTTTATATCTATCATTTGTTTTTAGGTAATCCCCTATTTCATTTGTTTTACCTTCCTTAACTAATTTAATAATATGATGGATATCCTCATTTGCAATACCAAAATGTTTTAGCTTATTACGAATATTATTTTCTTTTTCTGTATCATGATGAACTAATGTATCTTGATAATCTTTAAATATTCTTCTTTTAGCAACTTCTTCTCCCGACATACAAATCTTTAATATAGTATCTCTATCATATAATTTTTTTATTTGCTCACATTGAAATACAAAATCAATTAACTCATCAGGAAATTTACATCTAATGATAGTAAGTAAATCTATTTGTTCTGAACTAAAATACCCACCTACAACTTCTGTATTTAAATTCAATTTAAATGAATCCATATCACACCTTCTTATCCTACTATTATTTTTCCATCTAAATTACATATATAACAGTCTGGCAATAAATTCTTTATTTTATTTAGCATTTTTTTATCTTTTTCATACTTTCTTCCTACTAATATACCTTCTATAAAGTTGGACGGAATACCAAAAAGAATAGCACTTTCTCTATCAGTAAAAAAATCATCCTTATTTTGTCTATCAATAATAAACTTATTATAATATTCTTTATTTAAAAACAGTCTAACATCATCATCACTAACATTATTAGGATTTAATATATCTCCATCTAAAAGATTACTTTTATATACAATATCACTATTAAAAATAATACCTATTTGTACATTATTTTGAACAAGACTTGGCATAAATCTCGCTTCTTTTGTTTGCTCCATTCCCCATGCTAAATAACCCTTCTTTTTGATTTTTTTTATGATTTTATTAAACTCATTATATGAAATAACTTCAGTTTCTTTATTATTATCTAATTGATTAAAATATCTAATTGTTCCTCCAGAATAAAAATTAATATATTCTTTCAATGAATAATCTTTTTTTAAATTCCATACCCCAACAGAACTAGGATATTTAGAACCTCTACTAACATGAAACCAACTTGATATTAATCCATCTTTAACTATTTCTTCTAATCCTTCTATATTTTTATAAGTCCCATGTAATAATGTCTCTTTCTTTAAATAGACATCATCTCCAATATTATAATTGTGTCTTGGTATTTTTATTTCTTTACTTTTATAATAATTCTCTATTTGTCTTAACATAATTTCTTTAGAATTACCATTTAATTTTTCATTGACTATTTTAATATATTCCTCTTTATTCATTATCAATATTCCTCTCAATCAAATGATTTATTTTATCATAATTATTTTTAATATAATTACTACTTATCTTAGGAAACAATGTAATGTTATCTATTTCACTGATATTGATCCAATGAAAAGTTTGTCCATCATGATCAAGACAATTAAAATTATCTTTTTCTATCTTACCATCATAAATAGCTTTATAACAGAAACAATATTGCATAATATTTTCTTCTTCTCTTTTTAAGAAATTTTCTTCTATACTACATAATGTATATTCTAAATCATAACCTATTTCTTCTCTTATTTCTCTTTTAATAGCAGTTAAACTATCTTCATTAAATCGAATTTTCCCACCAGGAAGTAAATAATAATCTCTGCCATTTACTTTAAATAATAATACTTTACTTTTATCACGATTATAAATAATAGCACTTACCCTAGCATGAAAAGAATGATTATCTATTTTATATGTTAAATCCATGATTCTACCTCTCTTTTACATTTTCACTATTCTCAACTTTAAAATATTGCTTAAAATCTTTATATTCTACTTCAATAATATCTATTGGTTTTAAATTATGATAACATTTGTATTGATATGTATCTTCATCCTTTATCATAGAACTATCTTTTTGGAACACATAAATATATCCCTTTATATGATCTTCTATATTTACATTTTTCATAATCATCAATGGATAATCATTAGTATTTGGTATTTCAAAATCCCACTCTAATCCTTCACTATTACTTTTTATAATATCTTTAAATGCATAAGGGGTTGCTTTCAAAAGGGAGGGAAATAAAAATATTGCATTTGATATATTATCCATATTCTGATTAGAATCATGAGATATATTTGGTTCTAATTCAAACAATTTTAATGGACTACCATGAAATAAGTAATCTGGATTATCCATATCATGATTTAAGTATTTTTCTAACATATTATTTTATCAATCCTCTCTATAAAAGCATTAAAAATTTTATTTATATATCATATTAAAATCTTTTAGTATGAAGATGAAATTTGTCTATCTAATTCTCTTTTAGAATATTTGTTTTTTATAGATAATTTTAAATAGAAATGTCTTTCTTCTTGTGTTTTAGTACCACTTAATATTAATAAATTATTAGTCCATGATAATTGCGTCACCAATGGTGTCGCAATTTCATCATCTTTGTAAATCTTGTAAAATTGAATCATACGCTCAATATTTCTCTTTGTAAATCCTTTTATATTTGGATAATTTTTTTCATAAATTCAGCTGCCTTTGTTGTTATTTTATCCCCATATTTGCTTTCTTGTTGTATGTCAAATAAATATTTTCCAACATCTAGATATAATAATATCATTTCTTCGTTAATTTTTACATAAGCATTAACTTTTCTATTTTCTATAAATTCAATTATTCTATTAAAATTTGTATCTAACATCAAATAACTTCTCCTTTCAAAATTTCATGTCTATATATCTATATAGTAACATCTCCCTGTTTAAAGACTACTTACATTTTCAATAAACTTATTTAAACTTTTATACCATTGATACATCCCTAGTTTTTTCTTTTTATATTTTTCTAATTCTTCTTCTGTATAATCTGTCCTAATACTTTTCCATCTACTAATACATCTATGATAACATTCATCAATAGAGGTTCTCATAATAATAATTTTTCCCTTTAATAACTGAATATCTTCATCTGTTCTTAAATTTCTAAATTGTGCTGAATCAATTACAAGAGTTTTATCTGTATTCTTATAAAATTCAAGAATTTCTTTATATATCATATTAAAATCTTTACAAATGTCTAATTCTATATCCTTATACTTATTATTCAGATACTCTCTAAATTCTAAACAATCTTTATTATTAGTTGGCTTATTGCCTTTTAGCTCATCCGTATCAATAACAATATAATTATCATTCTTTAAATACTCTTGTGTAAATGTTGATTTTCCACTACCAGACTCTCCTGTGATATTTATGATTTTATCATTTGTTAATACTTTCCTATAAGGTTCTTTATCTACTGTAAGAGATATCAATAAATCTGACTTTATTTCTTTTAATACTTCATCTACTTCCTTTACAGTTTCATTCATCTCTTCTCGATCATTTTTACCATCATGATAAATAAAATCATTCCATTCATTTAAATATAAATCAATATTATCTTGATTAATTTTATCCCTAATCAATTTTAGTGCTGTATTTTTATAGTTCATGACTGCAACAGCACCCAGTGCCTTAGGATATGCAGCTTCCGGTATATTAGATATTTCATAAAAATAAAGTGCTAACTCATCATCTACTTTTCTTGGATTTTTAATTATTATTTTATTCGTTCTATAAATAGTAGTAGCACCATCTATTTTTATATTTTCAGCATCCTCTGGAATTTCTACATCATAAATTGTATCCCCACGGTGCAACCATCTTAAAATAGAATCCTCTGTTGTGTAATTAAACCCACCAAAATCTTTTCCATTTTCTGTTTTTGAATTCCATATAGTTGCTATATTTACTTCATTAAGTTTATATTCTAAATTTTTATCTGCTCCACTTGTAGTTCCAAACATTACTTTGACATATTTACTCATACATACTCCATTCTTCTTTCATCATTTCATAAATTTTTATTTTTTCTTCTTTCGTAAAAATATCTTTTTGTCTTTTAAATCTACTATTAGCCCATTTCCAAAAGTTATATCCAAAGTGTTTATCATGATACACTTTATTAAATAGTTTTAGATTATCCCTATATCTAGGTATAAAATGAAAATGAACATGAGGCTTTTCATTATCTCTGTATGCATTATTCATTAAACAAGCAAAATTAAACATAGTTGCATGAAATAATTTGTTAGAAATTCTCTCTAACTCTTTTTCTAATTTTCCTAACTCTATCCATTCTTCCTCTGTTAATTCACTTAACGACTCTTTATTAGAAGAAATAATACAGTCCCCAACAAATTCTTGACACCAATCTACATATATTACTTCCCAATTTTTACTTTTATATAAATTCATTTTTTATCACCTAATATTCTCTATACTTACTAAATTATTATTGCTATCAAACACTAATTTGAATGTCTCACAATAATCCCATTTCCCATCAAAAAACTTATTTCCTCTAAAATAATAATCTGAATCATAACTAACATCACACCATGTTTTAAGTAATGTCATCATAGCAGTAGAATGAAATACTATTGCAATTTTATGGGCCTTTGAATTATCTAAAATATAGTTTAATGATTTTAATTCTCTTGTTCTTACCTCATTTAATGATTCCCCACTTGGAAGTTTATAATTATTATCATTAAACTGATGAATTTCAAAATCTTTTGGGTAATCATCCCATGAAGTAATTCCAATCTTTCTCTCACCAAAATTAGATACAACATTAATTGTTAAATTATTTTTTTCTGCTAATATTTTTGCTGTTTGCATTGCTCTAACATAATTAGACGAATAAATTTCTTCTATATCATCAAACTCAATATTCTTAAATTTTTCTTTAGCAATTTTTTCTCCTTCAGTTAATAAAATTCCTTTTTCATTGTATCCTTGAATTGTATCCTCGTTAAATTTATTATCAACAGATAATGTTTTCGAATGTCTTATAAAATATACCGTTTTCATTTTTTTGCCTCTCTTCTATTACATAACTCTTTATTCATATAATAGTATCTATTTTACATATAAACAATAGATAATTGTGAAAATTGATATGAGTAATCTAATCAAATATATAAAGTTGATTGATAAAAATCCTCTGTTTTTCCCTACAGTTTTTTCATTTTGCAATGAAGTTCCAAAACATCATTAATTGCTTCTAACCTATAATAGCCATATTTTGATAAATATTGTATCTCCACGATGTAACCATCTTAAAATAGAATCTTCTTCTGCATAATTAAATTCTCCAAAATCTTTACCATTTTTTGCCTTTGGATTCCATACAGTTGCTATATTAACTTCGCCTATCTTATACTCAAAATTTGCCCCTTCATTTCCGAACATTACTTTTACAAATTTACCCACTATAAATTTCCTCCCTCTTATTCACAATACGCTTTTATTTCTTCGAGTATTTTAGTTATAATTTTTTCTCTATCAATATTAGTATTATAATATTTAATATTATTACATTTACAGTATTCATAATTGAATCTATCGATTTCATATTGATCATTAAAATGATTTTTTATTTTATTTAAAGACCATTTTTTTGTATAATCACTTTCACTATCGTATTTTATAATATTATTTGAAAAACTATCTATATCAATACAGCCTAATCCTAAACATATAATTATGCTATCATCATTAACTAATTCATTCAATTTCTTTATATTACAAAATGAACCTTCAATTAAAGAAGGATTTCCAGTTATTTTATAATTCCATTCTGCAAAAGTAATAAAATGTTTAGGTAATATTTCTTTACGTGCAACACTATTCCTATTTTCCATATTTAATTCTGGTTGACTTTCGATAAACCCATTTCTTATTGCCTCAAAAGAAAATAAATTATATTGAGGATAGATTTCTTTTATTTTTTTTGATAATGTTGTCTTTCCACTCCTTGGGATTCCACAAATATATATATTTTTCATATAAAACTACTCCTTTATTTTATATTTTCTATACTAATTAAATCATTATTATCATCAAATATTAATTTAAATATTGCACAATTATCTATTTTAGTTGGTGCTATTATTCTATCTTGAAATTTAATAGTTTTATAGTCTATATCACACCATTTCATTAATAAAAATAATATTGCTGTCGAATGAGAAACAATAGCAATTTTTTTATCATTCTCTAAAATACTAATAAGTGAATTATACATTCTTTCTCTTACTTCTTTTTGGGATTCGCCATTACCTAATTTATAGTTTTCATCTATTGCTTGCTTATCATAAAAATCAGTTGTAATTTCATCATAACTATTAATTCCAAATTTTCTTTCTCCAAATCCTTCATGTATATTTATTTCCAAATTATTATAATCAGCTATATATTTTGCTGTCGATATTGATCTTATATAGTTTGATGAATATACTTTATCAATACTTTTTAATTCATCTATTCCCATTTTTTCTTTTGCTAATTCTTCGCCATATATACTTAATATTTGTTTTTCATTTTTTTCTTGTAGGCTATCATTATTAATCATATTATTTACTTTTAAAGTTTTTGAATGTCGTATAAAATAGATTATTTTCAAAATTACCACTTCCTCTTATAATTAAATTTTATCACAAAAAATTTGTATTTCATAGTATCATAGAAATCGAGTAGAGAAAATTTACAATCATTTGTAAATTTGTCCCTCTCACACCACCGTACGTACCGTTCGGTATACGGCGGTTCAATCTATATTACAATATGTACTTTTAGGTAATGGTCTATTGGAAACAATAGTCCTTTT
>JALEZJ010000058.1 GCA_022772985.1 Erysipelotrichaceae bacterium
AAAAAATAGAAAAATCAATGGATTCAACAATGGAAAGTATAAAAAAATATACAAAGGAATTAAGTGCAAAAATGTACAAAATAGAAATAATGGAAACAGATATAACAAATTTAATAAAAGAAACACAGAAATTGCCAAAGAAGTTAAGAATACAAGTAAAATTAAAATATATGGCTATAGGAATGATAGTAAGTGCAATAATATCAATTATTCTAATAATTGCCCTAAAATAAAATATACTGGTAATTCTTTAAATAAAGCACTTTTAAATTTATTTATATTCAATAGCAATGAAATGATTAGCAAAAATGATAAGATACATTCAGATTTTAATTCTAGTGCAAAATTACACTATGCTATGGAAAAACATTATAGTTTAGAAGAATTAGATGATGAAATGGAAATATAAGAGAAAGTACAGTTGACTTTTCATAGTTAACTGCACTTTCTTAATTAATTTAAAAAGTATTCGAGAATTTGTTATTAAAGTTCAAATCTATATAAATTTTCATTAGATTTTAATTGTTTGATAAAAATAGCTCCAAATTTTTCATAATAATTTTTTAAATTTGTCTTTAAATATATCTCTTTAAATCCCCTATTTTTTGCCTCACTTAAAATAGCTTCATTTAATAATCTTGAATATCCGTGGTTTCTATATTTCTTTTTTACATACATTGTCGCATACCATGGTGTTAAATCTTTTTCTTCTTCGCAATCTTTAGGAAAAAGAGAAATAAAACCTATTAATTCTTTGTTATTTACTAAAATCAGTTTGCAAAATGATCTATCTAAAAACATATTGCAAATTTTTTCTTTTTTTCTTTCTATTCTAGTTTGTCTATTTTCTTCTTTATTACTAGCCCATTCTTCATATTCTAATTTTGCAACTTCATCTAAATATTCCAATTTATCTTGTAAATTATATATTTCCATATTATTTTTTCTCCTACAGTTTACTATATTTTATATTAAAAAAATTTTAATCTGCCATAAAATTAATTTTTAATTATATTTTTTTGCAATAATTTCAATAGTATGCCAATGTTTCATTTGACCTTCTGCAGTTGGTTTATCTTTTTCTATTTCCTGCATTTCTAGAATTTCAAAATCACTAAACAATTTAATTATTTCTTCTTTACTAAAAAAAGTTCTTCTATCATTCTTAGTATTCCACTCATCATTAAGTCCAAAAAAATTTCCAACAAAATAGCCGTTACTTTTTATGTTTAAACAAATTTCTTCCCACATTTTATGGAAATAATTTTTATCACAAAAAGGTAAGCTATTATTTGCTATTAATAAATCACATTTAGATAACTTTAATTTTTCAAATTTTTGAACTTCAAACTTTAATTTTTCTTGTTCATTATCAGATAATTTACTTCTAATTCTTTCCTCAACATTCGATGAATCAATTGCTAATACATTCCAATTGTTTTTTATCAAAAAAATAGTATCACTTCCGGAACCACATCCCAAATCTATAGCATTTCCAGTTATATTATATTTTGATATAAAATGAACAATATTTTTTCTCGGTGGCTTATTGTTAGTTATTCTGTGGAAATTTTCCCAATCTCTCATAATAAAATCTCCTCCTACAATTTACTGTTTTATGATTTATATATTATCTGTTCTATAATTCTTATAACTAATTCTGTTCTAAGTAAATAATTTCTTTTCCTAATTTTTCTGCATATTCTATTTCTAATTTTGTACTTTTTCCAATATAATTGTCTTTATTTATTACAAATATTGCATCAGATAACTCTATCCTTTTAAAATGAGCTTCTTTTAATTTTTTTAATTGCTCTTCTGTTCTTTCAAAATCTTCTAATATTGGATAAACTGGTGTAAGAATACAATTACCTTCTAATCCCATTTTTTCTGCTGTCTCCATCATTTCTTTTTTAAACTTTAAACTCCCACATAATGTTATTACTTTCATTCTTATTCCTCACTTTTAAATTTTCTATTTTTCATATATTCCTCAACTAACGGTATTCTTGCTTTATCCTTTTCTCTAGTACTTTCCTTTAAAAATTCATAATATTTTTCAATACTTTGTAAGTTATACTCTCCATATTTTTCTATTTTCCATGCTTCTTTTGTATCAAGAACACATTCGATTTTATCATTTACTATATACCAACCATTGCCTTTTTTCTTTAAATTATAATTATTTTTTAGCTCTTGTAACCCTTTTTCAGTAACTGCAATATCTAAATCTCCAGCTTCTGGATATATACCACTTATTACCAAAGCTCCGCTAGATAAAATCCAATACTCATTTTTATCTAACTTTAAGCTTTCAATCAATTCTATTAGTTCTTCTTTATTCATTCTTTTTCCCATATTCCATTTTCTCCATACAAATTACTAGTTATCAGTAAGTATATTATCATATTTTATTACATTTTACAACTTAAAGAGATTAATATTATGCCTATTGCAAATTGTATTTTACATTCAAATCAAAGTTGTTTTTTATTGCAATACCAATTGTTTTATTATCTGAAATAAATTTATATGCAGTCATAATTGCAGAAAATCAATTAATTATAAAATTGACTGCACATTGACTGCATTTACTTAAAAATTTATAGATTTTATGGAAGTTTTAGAAAGGCTGAAAAAGTTTAAATGAATTGAATGTAATACAGTAATAATCTGCATTTGCTCATAAATGCAAAAAAAGAAGAATTCCTAAGAATTCTTCTAAATATGGTCG
>JALEZJ010000138.1 GCA_022772985.1 Erysipelotrichaceae bacterium
TGCAAATTGTATTGGAATTATGTTAGGACTAGCTTTTTTAGGATTAGGAATTGGTGTTGGTTTATTAGGTGGAAGGGTAGCGGAAGCTGTTGGTAGAAATCCAGAGACTAAAAATGATGTTGTGCATTCTATTATGACGATTTTGATTATTACATCGGTATTTTTATTATTCTTATTTTTATTTTGCTTCTTCTTATTATTCTATAATCCATTAATTTCTTGATAGGTAGGAGATTTTTATGTTTACTTTGTTTATTGTTGCTGTAGTTGTAATTTGCATTTTAGTATTTTTTATGTTTTTTATCTTAAAAGGAACTGTGAAGAAAATTAATTCACAGACTAAGTTATATTTTGTAGATAAATTGCAGGAATATGATTATTTAATTGATCAAAAAGAAGAAAAGTTAAATAAAATTAATCAAGAGATTAAGGAAAAAGAATTAAAAAGAGAAAGTGATGATACTAGTACTAGATCAAAAACATATGAATTTGATTATCAATTTATTGATTTATTAAATAAAACAAAGTATCAGGATAAGAATGTTTTTGAGTTAACCAAAAAAATAGATGAAAAGTTTAATCTTGATTATGTTGGATTATTGAAAAAATTTTTGTCTTATGTAGAAGATGATGGTACTTATCAGTTTTGTATCGATCTAAGAAATAAATTTACAAGTGATGAAATTTATCGTTTGAAAGTTATGAATTTAGAGGAACAAAAAAAATATTTACAAGATAAGTTGTCTTTTGATGAATATAAAATTTATCAATTGTATTTGAAATTAGATAAAAATGCTGCTAATGTGGATGGGTTTATTGATTATTTGAATGAAATGATTGATTTAAATAATCCTAATATTTTGGTTTATGTTGGTAAAAAAGATGAGAATTATGATTATTTGAGTAAATATGTGAAAACTATTTATTCAAAAGATATTTATCGAGGAATTAAGATTATTTACCGAAAAAGGATTTATGATTATAGTTTAAATGAAAGGAATGTGTAAGATGAATGATGTTAAGGATAATGTAGATAAGGCATTAGATGAGATCGAGAATAATCAAAATATTTATGCTACTGGAAGAGTTGTTCGGGTAAATAAGTATAATATTGAGGTTAGTGGATTAAATGATGTTTCCTTTTATGAGGCTATTAATGTATCTGATAAGGCTAGTGGATATGTTATGGGTATTTATCCTAGTAAGGTTATTGTGTCTTTAGTTCATATTTCAGATGAAGTTGTTCCTGGTGATTTGGTATATGCTTTGAAAAAAGAATTTAAATGTCAGTTTAGTTTAGATTCGATGGGTAAAGTGATTGATATTTTTGGAAATGATTTGATTGCAGGGAAAAGATTTGAAAGGTTAGTAGAGGTACCAATTGAGAATCCAACGATTCCAATTATGGATCGTACTGCGGTTACGAGAGAATTTTTAACTGGTATTACGGGTATTGATTTGATGTATCCGATTGGTAAGGGGCAAAGACAGTTAATTATTGGTGATAAGAAAACTGGTAAGACGCAGATTGCTCTTGATGCAATTGTGAATCAAAAAGATAAAAAGATGGTTTGTATTTATGTTGCTTTAGGTAAGACTAAAAAGGAAGTAAAGGATATTTATTTTGAGCTTACAAAAAGAGGGGCTGCTAGTTATACGATTATGATTGCATCTTTTAATGATGAGTTACCAACTAGGACTTATTTAACTCCTTATGTTGCTACTTCGATAGCAGAGTTATTTATGATGCAGAAGTATGATGTGTTAGTTGTGTTTGATGATTTGAAGAAACATGCTGATGTTTATCGTGAGATTAGTCTTACGAGTAAGAAAACACCAGGTAGAGATGCTTATCCATCTGATATTTTCTATACTCATTCTAGACTTTTAGAGAAAGGTGCTCAACATATTGGTGGTGGTTCTATTACAATGCTTCCAATTGTAGAGACGAAAAGTAGTGATATTACTGATTATATTTCTACTAATATTATTTCTATTTGTGATGGTCAATTGGTATTATCTTCTAAAAATTTTGCTCGTGGTGAGAAACCAGCAATTGATTATGGTTTATCGGTATCTCGTTTAGGTGGTAATGTACAAACTCCTGATATGAAGAAAGTTGGAAGTAAGCTTAGACGTGAGTTGTTATCTTATTTGGAAGTTCGTTCTGTTTATGAACTTGCTAATATTGATGAGATGAGTAAAGAACTTCAAAAGAAAATGAAAGATGGTAAAGTCATTTTGAATAAGTTAAAACAATATAAATTTAGTCCAAAGTCTAAGGAAGAGATGAAGGCAGATTTTATGTTTTTGTTTGATGATAATGGTAGTTTAAATAGTAATCAGGAAAATGGAGATAATCATTCTTTTGAGGGATCACAGGATGTTTCTAGGGAAGTAGATTCTAGTAAAGAAAGTGATGTTCAAGAAGAAGCGAAAGCTCAGCAATTGAAATCGTGAGGTGATAGGGATGGCAGTTGGAAAGATTATATCTATATTTGATATTAGTGTTGAAGTTGTATTAGATAGTAATGATATAAAAGTTGGAGATATTTTGCAAGTAGAGGGACAGGCAAATTATCGTTTTGAGGTTGTTGAAATTAGTAATACTAGTGCTACTTGTATTAGTCTAGAGACTACTCGTGGATTAAAAAAAGGGGCCACTGTTGAATTAGTATCTCATGGAATTCATGTTGAGTATTCGGATAAAGTGTTGGGAAGAATTTTTAATTCTTATGGAATTCCTATTGATAAACAGGAAATTGATAGTCTTAAGCAAAGAAGAGTTGATCATGCTACTACTAGTTTGCAAGAATTGAATATTGAGTCTCAGATTTTATGGACTGGTATTAAAGTTATTGATTTTTTTGCTCCTTTACAAAAAGGTTATAAGATGGGATTACTTGGTGGTGCTGGAGTAGGAAAGACAGTACTTATTAAAGAAATTATTCATAATGTTTATAGTTCTTTAAATTCTAATGCTATTTTTACTGGAATTGGAGAACGTTCTAGGGAAGGACAAGAACTTTATTCTGAGATGAAAGAATCAAACTTGTTAGATAAAATGTCTATGGTTTATGGGCAAATGGGAGATAATCCAGTGTCTCGTAGTAAAGCTGTTTATGCTGGGCTTACTATGGCAGAATATTTGAGAGATGAAAAGAAGCAAGATGTACTTTTATTTATTGATAATATTTATCGTTTTATTCAAGCTAAGGCAGAAATTGCAACTGAGCTTAAACAAATTTTAATTGGTAATGGATATCCATCTGATATGGCTAGTGAGATGAGTAAGATTGAAGAGAGGATTAATTCTAATCAGAATGGTTCTATTACTTCTGTACAAGCAATTTATATTCCAGCAGATGATTTAACTGATGAGTCTGTACAAACAATTATGTCTTATATGGATGGACAAATTGTTTTGGATAGAAAGATTGCTGAATTAGGTATTTATCCAGCAATTAATGTATTTAATTCTACTAGTAAACTTATAGATGTAGAAAAAATTGGAGAAAGACATTTTAGATTGGTAGAACAAGTATTAAAAACTTTAACACGATATAATGAATTAGAAGAAATTATTACGGTACTTGGTATTGAAGAATTATCTGAAGAGGATAAAATGATTTTCTATCGAGCTCGTAAGCTTCGTAATTATTTTTCACAACCGATGTTTGTAGCAGAAGCTTATACTGGTATTCCAGGACAGTTTGTTAAGATAGAGGATGTTTTAAATGATGTAGAGAATATTTTATCGGGAAAATATGATGATATAGATGAAAGTAATTTCTTATTTATTGGGAAGGTATCATGAGTGATAATGGAATAAAGGTTAGAGTTTTTGATATGGAACATGGCTTAGTAGAATATGAGAATGTAAAGACAATTCGTATTGTTAGTAGGGATTATAATTTGTTAATTATGAAAGATTATTTATCTGTTATTGGAGAGATTGTTGGTAGTGTTGATATTAAGGGAGAAGATGTTGATGTAACATTCAAACAAATTAAAGCATTTTATATGAATAGTAAAAATGTATTTAATTTGATGATTGAGGAGTAATTTATGGCAAATGAAGAAATGATTAGTGAATTGATTAATTTTTTTGCAGTGGCGATACTTTTTCTAATAGGGATTGCGATTGTGTTTAGAATTTTTTGTAAGCATTTTAAATTTGATGATAAAAATGTAGAATTATATGGCTTGTTGTTAAATTTAAATACTACTTCTTTAATTTCAATTTCTGCTATTACAATCAATTATTTATTTTTGGTATGGATAACGATTAGTTTTCGGGGACTTAATGTTATTTATGTGGCTATTACTTTGATGTTAGTACTTTTAAGTGAAGCTGTTATTGATAATTTTAAGGGACTTCCACTTTCTATTTTGCTTTCTTTTGTTAATTGTGTAGCAATTCAGATTGTATATTTGATTTATCAGTATGTTACAGAAGAATATTTTTCCTATTTGTTGTTGATTGTTTTGGGTTTAGTTGTTTTGTTTGTTTTTTTATACTATACTTATAATTTGTTTAGGCAAGTTAATAATGTGGTGGTGAAACATAAATATTTGAAAAATAAGAAATATACAGTATAGGAGGTTATGTAATGGGGAGTATTAAGAATGTTGTTAAGGTTATGAATTTCCATTCTTTGCTTCGAGTTGATAAGGCTAGAAAAAGGGCTGAAAACTATTTAAAAGTAGGTAATGAAATTACAACAATACTTAGTGAAATTTTTTATAATAAGAATTTGGTTCTAGATAAACAGGCATTGATTCCTAATCCTAGTATGCCTATTTTGGATATTTATATTGCAAATGATTATGGATATTGTGGAGATTTTAATTCTTCTGTTCGGAGAGCTATTTTAAAGAATCCTAATAATGATAAGATTATTATTGGAAAAAAGATTGTTTACAAGGATGATAAAACGGTTCTTAAGATTGAGAAGGATGATTTTAGTAAGCGGTTTGTTGAAATACAGCATTATATTGAGAAATCTTTGATTGATATGGCCTATAGTGAGATTAATATTTATTATAATCATTATTATACTTCTACTACTTTTGAATTTAAGAAGATTAAAGTTTTTCCAATTGAATTTAGTGGTGAATATTATGAGGGAAATGATTTTGTAGCAGAGACTGATTTACAAAAAATGCTTAAGAGTTTAGTATCTTTTTATATTTGTTATCAGTTGAAGATGTGTGAGTGTATTAGTGAGGCGGCGGAGAATTTGAATCGAAATCAGATTACTCGAATGGCGCTTGATAAGATTGAGGAAAAAGAGGTAGAAGATAGGAATGCAATGCTTCGTAAGAAAAATGAAGAAGCTTGTTTTAAAAATGTTGAAAATTATAAGAAAATTATTCAAATAGGTGATGTTCATGAATGAGGAAGATAAAAGTTATATTGAAATGTTGAAAGAAATACAGAAAGAGAATCCTAATTTGATACTTCCTTCTATGGGAATGATTGATAATGAAAATAGGGTAGAGGTAAATGGTAAAGATTATATAAAAAAAGAGGTTGAAGGAGAAGAGGATTATGCTAAATAGAAGAGGTCAGACATTAGTAGAGTATGTACTTATTATTTCTTTGGTTACTGTAGTAGCGATTGCAGCAGTTCGTATATTTGGTGGATATTTGAAAGATTCTATTACTAAGGTTAGTTGTTCTATGGTTGGTAAAGAATATGTAGAGACAAATACGGTAGGGGAAGCATATTGTAGAGGGGATGAAGATAAGCTATTTGATTAGGTTATCTTTTTTCTTGACAATTGAGTTAATTTCTAGTAAAATACATGACTAATTAGGGGGATTGGTTTATGGAACAAAGTTTAAAGAACTTGGTTGTGGAGATTATTATTTTGACGTTGTTGCTTGTGGTTGTAGTACCTATTTGTGTTCATGCTAGCAATCAATATCAAGAAGAGAGGAATGTTCTTTTGACTGGGAAAGGAACTAGTGTTGATATTTCTAATAATGGAAGTATGAAAAAAATTACAATTTATAGTAATTATGATCGGGAAATGAGAGTTCATTTGATCTTGAAGATTACAAAATTTTCTGGTGATTATTTTATTTATTTGAGTGATCAAGTTTATGATATTAAGAATTTGGAGTATCGTGAGGATGAAGAGTATCGCTATTATAATTTAGGAATTTATGAGGTATATGGTATGAGGGAGTTTGATTTTCAATTGAAAGTGAAAGAGCAATCTTATTATGATCCAAATATTTGTTATAGTTTTATTACAGAAGGTGTTATATGATAGAAAAGTGTGATTATACAAAGTATTTGTCTGTTGATAATGGCTCTGGTGTTCTTCTTAATGAGAATGATGTGGCTGTTTTGAAAAAATATGGAATAGATTGGTCTTTTTGTTCTAGTATAAAAGAGTTGATTTTTGTTATTGGTTTATATATTGATGAAAGTTATTTTGAAGATTTAGATGATTTAGAGGATGTGCTTTGTCATTTAATGGAAGTGCATTATTATTGTGAAACAAATAAATAAGTATAAAAAATGAAAAATAGGTGTCTTTGATGATACCTATTTTTCATTAGAATAATTTTTGATGTCCATAATGATTGGTAAAATGATGGGAACTCTGCCTGTTTTTTCTGATAGAAATGGCATTAGTCCATTAATTAATTCATTTTTTAGTTCATTATAGTTTACTGTTTTATTTTTTAATTTATTTTCAATAATAATACCAGCATTTTTTTCAATTTGTCTGATTAATGTTTCATTTTCATTTACTAGTATGTATCCTCTTGTTGTAACTAATGGTTTGGTAAGTAATTTTTTGTTTGTAATATCGATGTTGGCGATAATTACTAAGATTCCATTTGATGACATTAGTTTTCTGTCTTTAATAACCATGCTTCCGACGTCTCCAATGCGAGATCCGTCTACATAGACATCTTCAGCAGGTATTTTGCCGTTTTTGATTATTTGGTCTTTGGTGATTTTTAGAATATCTCCGTTTTCTAGGATAAAAGTATTTTCTTTTGGAATATCACAAAGAATTGCTAAGTCACAGTGAGTTTTTAACATACGATATTCTCCATGGTATGGTGCAAAGTATTCTGGTTTGAAGAGACGAATCATTAATTTTAATTCATCTTGATTTGCGTGACCAGAGGAGTGAATCTCTTGTTCTCCATTGGTATATACTTTTACTCCTTTTAGATATAATTTATTAATGGTGTTGGCAACACTAGCGGAGTTTCCTGGAATTGGAGAAGATGAAAATACTACAATATCATTTGGCATTAATTTTATTTGCTTATGGCTACCGTTTGCTATTCTAGATAGTGCTGCTAGAGGTTCTCCTTGACTACCAGTACATAATAAACAAACTTGTGATGGCTTTAGGCGATTCGCCTCTTCTGGTGTGATAATGATTTTTTTATCTTTGATATAACCACATTTTACCGCAATGTCGATAGATGTATCCATGCTTCTACCAAATAAGGCAACTTTTCTTTTGTTTTTTCTACAAATTTCAATTATGTGTTTTAATCGATAAATATTAGAAGCGAAAGTTGCTAAGATAATTCGATTGTTTTTTTCGTTTTCAAATATTTCACTTAAATTTTCATCTACTACGGATTCACTTACTGAAGTTCCTTTTACTGTAGCGTTAGTTGAATCACTCATTAAAAGTTTTACGCCTTGTTCTCCAATTCTAGCCATTTTATGGATATTTGACATTGGACCAATTGGTGTTAAATCCATTTTAAAATCTCCAGTCATGACAATGGTTCCATTTGGGCTATGAATTGCTATTCCATGTGAATCTGGAATAGAGTGGGTTGTTCTAAAAAATTCTATATTAAAGTATTTGGTTTTTATTTTTGTGTTTTCGTTGTAAACAATCATATTTTTATATTTTATATTTTTTTCTTCTAGTTTTTTATCAATTAAAGCTTTTGCTTGGGCTGGGGCATAAATCCTTGGTATATTTACTGTTTGTAATAAAAAGGGAATGCTACCAATATGATCTTCATGTCCATGTGTAATTAATAAAGCTTTTATTTTATCTATATTTTCTTTTAAAAATGTATAGTCTGGTACGACATAATCAATTCCTAATAAATCATCTTCTGGGAACATGACACCAGAATCTACAATAATAATTTCATCTTTGTGCATAACGCAGTACATATTTTTCCCAACTTCGCCTAGTCCACCTAGAGCGAAAACTTGAGTTGCTGTTTCTTCTTTCATTATACTTCCTTTCTAATATAAATTTAAAACCGTTAAAAAAGTAATATAAAATTTTATAAAAGTTTCCCACCAATATTTAGAATTATACTATAAAATATAAAATATTTCAAGTAGCTACTTGAAATTTAGATTATTCTATATTATAATTGTGGTATATTAGAGAGAGGTGTTTGATATGACAATAGATGGAGCAATTAATTTTAATGAAACTACCGATTATATTATTTATACGATGAATAGTGTTACTACAGGACAATATGGAGTGGTGGTACCTAAAAATTTTGTTGGTACTATAAATATGTTGGTTGATTTACATATGAAGAATTCTTTTGATGATGTTAGTAATGGAAGAAAAACTAAGGAACAGTTGATTGAAGAAATTCGTGGAGAGTATGATAAATTAAAAAGTAAATATGTAGATGGTATGTTGGTAATGCCTATGATTGATGAGGTTAGTTTTCAAAGTGCTGTTACGAATAATGATAAACAGAAGATGTTTGATGAAGTGAAGAAAATAGGAGCTATTACAAGTGAGTTATATAAGAAAATGACTGATTCTGGGATTGAAAAGCAGAAAATAGATCAAAAAATTATTATTGTAGAAAAAGATCAGAATGATGAGAACTTTGTTTCTTGGTTGAAGGTGCAGATGCCTAATTTTGTAGATGGAATTCGTTATAGTGAATTGGGAAGTAATTCTTTAGCAGCAGGTATTTCTTTTGATAATGGTTTGTTTGGTCCGGCTGTAGGTGCTCAAGAGTCTTCTCAGCTTTCTAATCCTGTTTCTGCTAGTAGTGGAAGTATTTTTGATAATCCTAGTTCTACTTCTTTTGAGCAGGTTGTTCCAACTCCATCTGTAGAACCAGCTGTTCCAATTCCACCAGTAGAACCAGTTGTTCCAACTGTAGAAGCTGTAACAAATGCAGTACCTAATAGTAATGTAGATATTTTTGGAATTCCGATGGATGTTTCTGGTGTAAATAATACTGATACAGCTACTTCTAGCAATATTAATAACCCTTCTGTTAATCCTACTTTAGAACAGGGACCTATAGCAACTCAGGTAAATACAGGTGTTGTTTCTTCTGTTGATGCACCGAAGCCAGTAGAAAGTTCACCTTTAGAGGGTACAACTACTTTTAGTCCTATTTCTAATACAGCAGTAGATGCTAGTGCTAATGTTGCTGATATTCATGCTACTGAAAATGGAGATGGTAGTGTTGGTACTGAAATTGGAAGTAAGGGGTTCGCTAACTTGGCCATTTTGGTGGTTATATTAGTTGGAGTTACTATTGTTAGTATTGAACTTGGTAAGTTTTTATATAGTGTATATGGAGCATAGTATTGCTCTTTTTTTGATTTTAAATTTAGAGAATAAAAATAAAAAAATGAAAAAAGATATTGCAATTTAAAATTCTTTTTGTTATACTTGTTATAGTAAGGAGGAGAGATAGAAAATGAATGAACAAAAAAATAATGGAAGGGGAATATTTTACGGTGTAATTGGTGTTGCTACATTAGTAGTTGCTATTATTGGTGCAACATTTGCATACTTTACAGCTACTGCTGGAGATAACAATGTTATTAGAGGTAATATGGCTACTATCCAATTTGGATTAAACGTTACTAAAGTTACACATGTTGACGAATCTAAAGGTGGTATGATTCCAATGTCTAATAACATGGTTGAAGCTGCTGTAACTGATTCTGGTGTTTCATATGATCCAGACGGAACACCTGATAGTGGTGATGAGTTTACTGGAGCAGGTCAAACTTGTGTAGATGATAACGGCAACGCTGTATGTCAGATTTATAAGATAGTAGTTACTAATACAGGTTCTGCGAGTTTGTTCCTAGACGGATATATTAGTTTATTTGGTGGTTCTGGTACACCTACTGATATTGGAACAAAGGGTGCTAATATTACTCCAACACCAACTAATATGACTAGTATGAGATGGGCTCAAGTAGATTGTAAAGGTACTGAAACAAATGAAATTACTAAATGTACTACTAGAATGAAGACTCAAACTGGTGCAACTACATCAGGCGGAAATGCTGCTGGTATTGATAAAGAGTGGTCTGCTTTAGGTAATTCTAGTGATTCAACTGGTTTTGATAAAGATAACATCTTGACTGCTTCTGTTACTGCTAAAGGTAATATTTCAGGTAATGAATATGATATTATTAATAGAAATTATATTAGAATTAGTAATCATGCTGCTGAGGCTACAGGATATGATAGAACTGCTGATGTTACTTCTGCATTAGTATTTAACCAATATTTGGATGCTGCTGGAGGAACTGCGCCAACTGCAACTTACTATTTTGTTGTATGGTTAAGTGAAACTGGTACTAACCAAACTGCTGGTGCTGAAGGTGCTGCTGAAAGTGCATTATCATTCTTTACTGGAAACGTAGCGTTCAATTCAGCGCAAGGTAGTGAGGTTACTGCTACATTTAATGGATATGCTGCTGTTCCATCAGATCAACTTACTCCATAGTTTGTTAAGTTAAAAATTTTAAGAAGGCAATATTTATATTGCTTTTTTTTTTTCCATTTGATAAAATAGGTTATAGAGAATAAGGGTGATGAAATGAAAAATAAAGAAAAGAAAATGTTTTATTTTTTGCTTGGTTGTATTTTTTTGTCGTTGATTATTGTAGGGGCTACTTATGCTTATTTTACCGCAAGTACTAAAGATGAGAATACGGTTAAAGGTGATGCTGCTACGGTTACGTTTGGGTTGTCTGTTGAAAAAATAACATCGGTAGATATGGCGTTTGGATTAGTTCCTATGAAAAATAAGCAAGCGCCTAATGCTGCAAAGCAAGGGTGTTATGATGATTTTGGTAATGCTGGTTGTCAAATGTATAAAATTACTGTCAATGCTGATAGTGATACGGTTATGTTTTTAGATGGATATGTGGTTGTTACTCCAAAAGATGAGAGATTAGAAACTAGATTTACAAATGTTTATACAGATGATGGTGTTAATTATTATACTAGTTTTACGAATGAAGATTTTATTAGTGATAGTTTTGATGAAGATCAGTTTATAAAAAATGGTATACGGATCAGTGATCCAACAATCCCTTTAAATCATGCAGAGGATTTTGGTTGTTTATTGGTGGAGAATGAAAAAATTGGAGGAGATGTTGGTAGACAAAGGATTTTTTATTTAATGATATGGGTTTTTGATAATGGGGAGGCTCAAGATTATTTACAAGGGATGCAACTTGCGTATAAGGGAGAAGTTACTTTCGTGACAGCTGAGGGTAACGAGATTAGTGCTACATTTGATTAGAGATGAAAAATAGATGAATGTATTTTAGTTATTTACATTCATCTATTTTTATTCCTTGGTAAGTATTTCTTTTTTTCATTTCTTTATCAATATCGTTAAGAAGACAGAATTTTTTAATGAGCCAAGTAGGTTCAATTAAATTTTTAGGATCAGGATCAGAGGTGATTCTATGAATTACTATTTTAGGATCTAAGTATTCTAGTTGAGAGATTACGATATCGATATATTCTTCTTTGGTTAAAATAGGGAAATGTTCTTGATTGTATAAGGTAGCTAAGGGGGTGTCTTTTACAATGTTTAGCATATGAATTTTGATTCCGTTGATATGAAGGTTATTTAAGTATTTTACGGTTTCTATCATCATTTCTTTGGTTTCGTAGGGAAGTCCATTGATGATGTGAGCTACTACTTCAATATTTCTTTCTTGAAGGCGTTTTACCATTGTTTCAAATTGTTTTAAGTTGTGACAGCGATTGATTAATTTGGAAGTAGATTCATGGATGGTTTGAAGGCCTAATTCAATTGTTAAATTGGTTTTTGTATTTAGTTCTGTTAAATAGTCTAGAACATCATCTTCGATGGCATCACATCTAGTAGCAATTGCAATTCCGATTACATCTTCTAGATTTAGGACACTTTCATATTTTTCTTTTAGTATATTTAATGGAGCATAGGTATTGGTGTGAGCTTGGAAATAAGCGATGTATTTACTATTAGGCCATTTTTTTGATATTTTTTCTTTGATTTCTATGAATTGGTCTGGTAGTGATTTTTTGATGTCTCCACCAAAGTCTCCACTACCGGATTTAGAACAATAAATGCAACCACCATATCCTACTTTACCATCTATATTAGGACACGTAAATCCTGCATTTAAACTAACTTTTACTACCTTTTTATGATATTTTGTTTTTACATGATAATTTAGAGTATGATATCTTTTATTATCTAGAGTATATTGGAACATAGTATCAACTTCTTTCATTTTATGTGTAGGTGTTTACTGATTTTATTTCGTTCTTAATTTAGTATATTATACTTTAGTATGAACTTCAAGTTACTTTATAAAAGTTTTAGTTAAAAAGGATTTTAGAAAATATTTAGCTTTAAAATACGAACCTTTGTTTGCTATAATTGTCAATAATTTAGGAAAATGTCTCAAAATTTTTTAAACATTAACGGAAAAATTTATTCCAATTTCCTTTTGACAAGCAGAAATATTTTTAATAATTTTTAGTCGTTTAATTGATTATTATTTTCAAAAACTGAAAATAATAATCATTAAACTCCATTAAGGTAAAAAATATTTCTTTACTTGTAAAAA
>JALEZJ010000206.1 GCA_022772985.1 Erysipelotrichaceae bacterium
GTCGTTTTTTAATAGATATAAAACAAATTTTTTAGTAGAAAAATCACTCCAAAAAGGGAGGTATCGATTAAAATACTAGAAAAGCGTTGTAAAATAAAGGAAAAAGTGGTTAGTAGTGCATTAAACTTTGCACACTACCAATATTAAAAAGGAGATAATATATGAAAATTAAAAAGATAAATGTTAAAGATTACTTAACTAAGTCTAATTTACCATCTAGTGATTATGTAATTAATCCTTATGTTGACTTTTCACATGGTTGTAGATATTGTTATGCTTCTTTTATGAAAAGGTTTACTGGGCATAAAGAAAATTGGGGATTATTTGTTGATGTAAAAAATGTAATAAAAAGATTAATTTAAGAAAAATTTCTTATAAAAATGTTTTTTATCATCAGTTACTGATTGCTATAATGAATTGGAAAAAAGTATCTTGTTACTAGAAATATTTTAGAGAAATTAGTTGATTCAGGTTGTTACTTATCAATATCTACTAAATCAAAATTAATTTTGAGGGATATCGATTTATTAAAGCAAATAAGAAATTTAACAGTTAGTATGTCTATTAATACTTTAGATGAGAGATTTAAAAATGATATGGATAATGCGAGTTCTATCAGAGAACGATTAAAAACATTAAAAAAATTGCATGAAGATGGGATTTATACAGTAGACCTGTTCGATAACTATGTTCAAATTAATAAAAATATGTTATCCTATATTTAGGATAGTGATAAATATGGATAATGAAAAAAGAATAAAAAATTTAAAAGAAGAACAATACCAGAAAATATTTGGAATCAAAAAGAAAACGTTTGATAAGATGTTAGAAATACTAAATAATTCTTATATTGAATTGCACTCTCAAGGAGGTAAGAATCCTAAATTGTCAGTGTTGGATAAATTAATTATAATGCTTGACTATTATAGAGAATATCGTTCTATGGAAAATATTGCATTCGATTATGGAGTTGTTAAAAGCACAATATGTGATAGTATAAAATGGGTTGAAAATACGTTAATTAAAGATGGTACATTTTCTTTGCCTAAAAAAAGAAAATTACAAGAAGATAATATTGAAGTAGAAGTATTATTAGTTGACGCAACTGAATGTGAAATTGAAAGACCTAAAAAAACAAAAAAGTTGGTACTCAGGAAAAAAGAAAAAACATACAATAAAAACTCAAATAATATCAGATGCAAAAACTTTAAAGATATATAGTATTTCACAATCAAAAGGCAGTGTACATGATTTTAAATTATTTAAAAATTCTTATATAGGTATTCCAGATAAAATCAAAATTCAGGGAGATAGTGGATATCAAGGAATTCAAAAAATTCATGTTAATAGTGAAACACCTAAAAAAGCTACTAAACTACATAAGCTAACAAAAGAAGATAAAAATAATAATAGACGAATTTCTAAAGAAAGAATCTTTATAGAACATATTAATTCTCACATAAAGAGATTCAAAATATTATCTACAAGATATAGAAACAAAAGAAAAAAGCATGGTTTAAGAATGTCCTTAATATGTGGAATATATAACTATGAACTTATTTAGTTATCGAACAGGTCTAATGTATTTAGCACTTGTTTTGTATAAGTTTTAGGCGACATATACTATAATACAAGTGCTTTTTATGTACATAAAATTAACTAAAAAAATATAAAATTAACAAATTAATTCAGGACTAAAGACTTTTCGAAAGAAATTTGGTATAATAAACTTATGTAGTAAGGAAGTTGGTTATTGTGAATTTATTTGAAAGATTTGAGGTATTAGAAGCTCCTAGAGATATTAGAGGAAAAAAATATAAATTAATAG
>JALEZJ010000171.1 GCA_022772985.1 Erysipelotrichaceae bacterium
TACTCTAAGCATAATTATAGCACAAATTAGAAAAATTGAAAAACAAAACCAACCTCTTATTACTAAAATACTTTAACACATCCTTTAAACCCTATAAGTACTTTTTCAATCAAAAAAAAGAAACTTTACTTCAACATCAATTTTAAAGCCTCTTTAACCTGTTCTTCTAAAGATAAATTTGCATTTACTTTATTCAAAACCTTCTTTATATCAGCCTGTTTATATCCAAGCCCCACTAATACTTCATATAATTCATCACTAAAATCTTCTTTCGCAAATAATCCAGTATGAATCGTATTTAATTTTCCTTTCAAATCTAATACCATCTGCTTAGCAACCTTATCCCCAATCTTTGGAAATTTCTTCAAATAATTTAAATTATTATTCTCAATTGCTTCAGCAATCGATTCAAAAGTTCCCGTTGCAATAATAGGAAGAGCCATCTTAGGTCCAAGTCCCTTAACCGAAATTAATTTTAAAAACAATTCCTTTTGTTCCCTAGTTTTAAATCCATAAAGTGTATATTCCTCTTCTGCTACTTTCGTATAAGTAAATACTGTATATTCATTATTTAATTGATAAGAATATGGATTTGGAACATAAATCATATAACCAATCCCCTGATTATCTAATATAATATAATTACTATCAATCTCTACTACAGTTCCCCTGATATAACCGTACATTACTTCATCTCCTTTATTTTATTATGATTCATCTTTTCTATCACTTCAGAATCTAACGTCATCTTCATTCCCTGATTCTTAATCTCCACTGCAATTGCATCTGCTAACATGATATTAAGTAATTCCTTATAACTAATATTTCTTTTCTCCCATAAATGATGAGAAAAACACCATGGAATACTATTTGCCTCATCTACATACAATTTCTTATTCTTATTATCATATAAAAAATCAATTCGAGCCACTCCACGCATATTAAGCATCTTAAATACCGCTAAAGAATAAGTCTCTATCTCTTTTTTTAACTTCTCACTAATACCCGCTGGACAAGTCCTCTTAATACTATTATCTTCACTCTCTGAATCATATAAAAACTTATCCCCATATTCTAAAAGAGGTTTATTTGTCGTAACTTCTTCTATCTCACTTGTAATATTTCCATTACTAGTTAATAAAACAGAACAATTATACTCTGTCAAATCCTCAATTTTTTCTTCAATAATAACCTTACTATCAAACTGAAAAGCCCTTTCTATCGTTGAATCAATCTCTTCTTTTCTAGTAATCATCTCAATCCCAACACTACTTCCTAAAGTAGCTGGCTTAATAATTAATGGATACTTCAATTCATCAATCTGCTTAAATAATTCTTCCTTTTTATTACGATAAAAACGCTCTCCAAACCAAACAAACTTCGTAACAGGAATTTGATTAGCTTGCATCACTTGTTTCATAAAAACCTTATCTTGAGCCAATGTAGAAGAATAAATATTACTCCCAACATAAGGAATACCAATTAAATTTAAATATCCTTGAATAGAACCATCTTCCATATTAGCGCCATGAACAATTGGAAACGCTAAATGTAACTCACAAACTTCCCTTTTAAAAAAACCATTTGTTTGTAATATATAACGCCCATCTTTATTAATTAAATTTACTCTCTTAGAATATCTTTTCAATAAATCAAAATCCTTAAATGTATCAATAAATCTCAAACATCCACCCGTAAACCACTGTAAATCTTTTGTAATATAAATAGGAATAACCTCATACTTTTCATTATCAATAAAATCCATTGCCTGAATCGCTGTAATAATAGAAACTTCATGTTCTACACTCTTACCACCAAATATAACACCAACATTTAATTTCATACTTACCACCTCTAATAATATTATAATATATTTTTTCATGCTTTGAAAGTATATTTCTCTTTCTTTACACGAATTAACTTTTTATTTACTAAAATATTTTTCCTAAAAAATATTTAAAATAACTATCTTACTACTTATTCTAAATAAAAAAATTACTATAAAATTATTCCTATCTATACTTCACTACTAATATTCAAATCCTAATCATCTTAATTCAATACCATAATCATCAATCTAGATCCAACAGCAGTCTAATCTATCTTTCTATTACAAATTCATTCATAAACAAATTTATAAAATTAACAAATACAAATATAACACTTTAGTTAATTTAACCCTTCTAATTTTTTCCAATTTATGCTATAATAAAACAAAAAAGGAGGAAACATATGCATATTATAGAATTAACTGAATTACAATTTAAAAACTATTCCAATATCCACAGCAAAAAAAACTATAAACAAAGCGTAGAATATGCCAAACTAAAACAAGAAAATGGTTATACTCCTTTATATGTAGGACTAATAGACGAATCTAACAACGTCCACGCTGCCAGCCTTATCCTAGAAAAAAAAATAAATAATAAACACAAATATGGTTATGTTCCAAACGGCTACTTAATTAATTTTTATAACTTAGATCTAGTAAAAACCTTTACCATTGAACTAAAAAATTATTTAAAAAAGTTAAATTATATCTACATCAGAATTAACCCCTTAATTAACTATCAAGTCTATAACAGCGATTTCATTTTAAAAGAAAACAATAGCGGTATCATCAACGAACTAAAAAAACTAGATTATAATCTAATCCCAAATACTTCTAAATATAAAATGATCTTAAAAACAAATGACATTCACTCCACTTATAAAAACTTTAAAAGAAGTTTACGAAGAAACATCAATAACTGTCTAAAAAAAGGAATTCTTGTCTACCAAGGAACCGAACAAGATAAAAAAGACTTTTTAAACTTAATTGAAAATAAAACTAGATATCAAAAAATGATGGAATTATTTAACACTCCAAATAACTATTTTGAATTCTATTTAGCCAAAATAAATCCTGAAACCTATATAAATAATTATCGTTATCTCTTAAAAAAAGAACAAATCAACAATGAAGTATTAAATCAAAAATTAAAAAATCCTAATATCAAAAAAACCAATAACCTATTTATGAAAAAAATGACTTCTGATAAATTAATCACAAACTATAACACTGAAATCATAAACGGAACCAATCTATTTAAAACTCACCCAGAAGGTGTTATTATCTCAGCAGTAGCAGTAATTACCAATCAAAAAGAAGTAACATTCATCAAAGAATGTTATACCGACGAATTCAAACACATTCGAAGCGTACCAATGATTAAATGGGAAATCATCAAAAAACACATTTCAAATGGTTACAAAAAATTCGATTTAGGCGATGTCTCAATTACCAAAAATCAAATTACAAAAACAGGTTACAATGGAGAAATTATTGAATACTCCAACAGTTTTGATCTAGTTATCAACGAAATGCTATATAAACTAAATGGCTTTGCCAAAAAAAATTCTAAGTAAGAAATATAAAATCTCTTACTTTTTTCATTTCAATTTTAAATTACTTTAATAAAAAAAAGAACTAGCATAACACCAATTCTCTTCTTTAAAAAATAAACAAAATTCTGATTAATAATTTTCAGCCTTAATTTCAAAATAACTTTGTGGATGTGCACAAATAGGACAAACCTTTGGAGCTTCCTTACCAATGACAATATGACCACAGTTACGGCATTTCCAAATCTTATCACCATCTTTAGAAAATACTAAGCCATCTTCCACATTTGCAAGTAATTTTCTATATCTTTCCTCATGTTCCTTTTCAATCTTTGCAACACCTTCAAAAAGATAAGCAAGGCGATCGAATCCTTCTTCTTTAGCAGTCTTAGCAAATTCTGCATACATATCAGTCCACTCATAATTTTCACCTTCAGCAGCAGCAAGTAAATTTGCAGCAGTATCAGGAATTTCTCCACCATTTAATTCCTTAAACCACATCTTAGCATGCTCTTTTTCATTATTAGCAGTCTCTTCAAAAATAGCAGCAATTTGTTCATAACCATCTTTCTTAGCCTTACTAGCAAAATAAGTATACTTGTTTCTAGCTTGACTTTCACCAGCAAATGCTGTCATTAAATTTTGTTCAGTCTTACTTCCCTTTAATTCCATCTCTTTCACTCTCCTTCTTCTAAATTTATGCAATCACAACAGATTCCATCATAACGAACTTTACAATCTAAAACCTTATTTCCTTCCAGCATTCCCTCATAGCAAAAATTTTTCTTCGCTATGTCAATAATACTACCACAACGAACACATACAAAATGATCATGCTTAGTAATTTTATCATAGCGATCCACTTGTCCAGAAACAGAAACACGTTGAATACTGCCTAACTCAACTAACGTATTTAAATTACGATAAACCGTTCCCAAGCTAATATTAGGAATAACCAAAATACAGTTTTGATAAACCTCATAAGCAGTTGGATGATTATAACTCTGATTCACAATATCCAAAACCAATTCTCTTTGTCTGGTATTTCTCATATCATCAACTCCTTAATAGTAATGATTGCTAATAAAATTATACCACACCTTCATTACAATTCAATTAAATTAACTAATATGTTTATCTAGATTTTCTACCTTCCTTAGAATCAAAATGATCCCTTCCAAAATAATACCAGCTCTCTATTCCATCCTCTCTTTCACTCCTATCCTCTATATATCCATTCCTAGAAGCAACCTTTTTACTAGCCTGATTGGTTTTATCTATTTTCAACTGAATATCATTTAAACCATCCACATGTTCTATCAAATAAGGAGTAATCTCAGCTAGAATTTTCTCACCATACCCACGACCACGCAAATTTTTCTTAATTGTATACCAAACTTCCAAAATTCCATCATTAGAAAAATCAAGACTACCAACAACACCAATATATTTTCCTTCTTTTTCAATAACATAAGATTTTCCCACTTCAATTTTCTCATCACCTATTGACTGCTGTTTTTTCAACCATTCAAAAAAATCTTTAGCAATATAACCAACAACATCCTTATCTCTAGACAAAGATTGAATAAGACAATAATGTTCTATTTCATTAATTTTTTGTAAATTTAATGTTCTTAAATGTATCATTTTTAAAACCTCTTATTTCATTTTTTCACTAGCTAAAATTAGACTTTAAAATCTTCTAAAGTCTAATTAGCTTGTTATTAAAATTTAATTTTATCTAAAATATATTGCTCTACTTCCTCAAGAGGTAGAATAATTTGTTCCATAGTATCCCTATCCCTAACAGTAACCATTCCATGATTTATTGTTTCATCATCTATTGTAATACAAAAAGGGGTTCCAACCGCATCCTGTCTTCTATAACGCTTTCCAATACTACCTGTCTCATCATAACTACACATAAAATATTTAGATAATTTCTCCTTCAGTTCACTAGCAAACTCAGCATGATACTTCTTGACCAGTGGAAGAACAGCTACCTTATAAGGAGCTAAAGCAGGAATAAATCTCATAACTTCCCTTGTACTACCATCTTCTAAAACTTCTTCATCATAACTATCACAAAGAATTGCCAAAGTTAATCTATCACAACCAACAGATGATTCTACTACATAAGGAACATACTTAGAATTATCCTCTGGATCCAAATACATCTGTGAAACTCCAGAATATTCTTGATGACGAGACAAATCATAATTAGTTCTGTTATGAGTTCCCCATAATTCTCCCCATCCCATCGGAAATAAATATTCAATATCGCACGCCTCTTTTGCATAATGAGCTAACTTTTCATGATCCTTATATCTTAACTTATCTGTATTCATCCCCAAATCCTTCAAAAACTCAAAAGCATATTCTTTATAAAAACGGTAATTACCACTATCTGTTCCCTCTTTACAAAACAATTGATGTTCCATTTGCTCAAATTCAATTGTCCTAAAAGTAAAATTACCTGGCGTAATCTCATTACGGAATGCTTTTCCTATTTGACCAATACCAAATGGAATCTTAGCTCTCATTGTCCTTTGAACATTTAAAAAATTAACAAATTCACCTTGAGCTGTTTCTGGCCTTAAATAAACAAGACCACCCATATCATCCTTAATGACTCCACGATGCGTCTCAAACATCAAATTAAATTGCCTAATATCCGTAAAATCACTCTTACCACACTTTGGACATTTATAATGATGTTCTCTAATATAATCAATCATCTCTTGATCAGTTAAAGTATCTGGATTAATCTCATCCGTATTATCCTCAATTAACTTATCAGCTCGATATCTACTCTTACATCCCTTACAATCAATTAGTGGATCAGAAAAACTAGTCGTATGTCCACTGGCTTCCCACACTCTAGGATGCATCAAAATATCCGCATCAATCTCATAACTATTTTTATTCTCTTGAATAAATCTCTTCCTCCAAGCATCCTTAATATTATTCTTTAACCTACTACCTAATGGACCATAATCCCAAGTATTCGCAAGTCCCCCATAAATTTCACTTCCCTGATAAACAAACCCATATTGCTTACAATAAGCTACTATCTTATCCATTGTCAACTTTTCCATAACTCCTCTTTCCTTTCTCCATTAAAATACATAAAAATAACACATTTCCATATAAGTATTTTAATCAAATAAAAAGAGAAACTCTACCTAAACTTCATAAGGACGAATAACAATCCGCGGGTCCACCTTACTTATTCCAATAATAGAATCCCTCTTCTTACATAGCTCCATGGTTTACCATCCCATATCTTCGCTTTATTTCCATCAATTAACTTTATTTTAATACGAAATAACCATTTCGTCAATAAATTTTTAAATATTCTAACTATTACTACTTAATGAGTTCCCTTTTCTTAACAACTATCTCTCGATAAAGTTCCTGATGTTCATGATAAAAATTTTCAAATAAATCCGTACATTGATAACACTTATTCCAAGTATCAAAATATGGTTGAACAAATTCTTCCCTATCATCTAAAAGAGTTGGAGTTAATATATTTTTCAAATTTCTTCTTTGATTTTCATTAAAAAAATCCACATACTTAATAGAAAAATAACTATTCCCTTTATAAGAAAAAACTCTATTCTGATCATCTACCAAAAACAAAATATCATTTAAAGCATCTAATAAATAAGAACCATGCTCATCCCGAACGAAAGTAATCAAATGATTAGCACCATTAATTTTTACCATTACCTTCCTAATAATAGAAATAAATAAACTATCACTCCCATTATCCGGATAAGTCAAATAAGAATCCGAATTTAATGAAAAATACTTAGATTTTTTCCCTAATACCATCCCAAGATTAAAACAAAAACATCCCCTAACTTTCAATAAATCAGTAAGAAAAGATGAAATATGCCTACAAACACCTTCTCCTTCTATTACAGAAACACCAAATAATGAATCTAATCGATCAAGTACATTACGAACTCGAAATATTCCATTATACGATAAAAAACCATTTCTAACTAAATAACTATACATAGCAAATACTTCTATAGAAGAATTACAATTAAGATCTTCCATAAATTGAGAAAGCTCTTTTAAAACAATATAATACAATTGATGAATTGATTGAAATAAATAAGAATCATCATACCCTTCCCCAACCAACTTTAAATCATTGCAAATGGTTCCCGGAAAAATTTCTTTCTCAAATTCTCTTTTTGATTTCAATTGTGCTTCTATTTCATCTTCCTTTATCATAAATCGCTCCCACTTTCTATTTCAATCCAAGAATAATACAGTAAAAAAGAAATCAAAAACTCTATCCATTTTCTCATACAAAATAATTCCTCTCTTTATAAAAAATTACACCCAACGAGTCTTTACCAAATTTTTTCTCTTTTTCACACCACATTTCTCAGAACCCAAACTATAATCATCTAAATCTTTTTCCACATAATCAATCAATTTCTCTTTTGAAGAACCTCTCAACTTTTCGAGAGCCTTTTGCTCAATTTGATGAATACGAGATCTAGTAAGAGAAAAATTATCTGCCACCTCTTGTAAAGTTTTAGGATCATCCCCATCCAATCCATACCTTAAAATTAATACTCTTCTTTCCTGCTCAGTCAAATGACACATCTCAACAGCAGCTCTAACATCTCGCTGAAGCTGATTTTGCATCACAATACTTTCCACTTCTTGTCCTTCAGATGAAACAATTTCCTCCAAACAAAAATCCTCATCATCTCCAATAAAATGATTCAAACTAACAAAATCAAGATAAATATTTTGAAGTTTTCTAATTTTCTTTTCAGAAAAATTAGTCTCCCGAACAAGTTCTTCCATAGTAGGATCACGATGTAACTTTTCAATCAAAGCATCCCGTTTCACTCGATATTTAAAATTATCTTCATACACATGAACCGGAAGTCTCATAATACCACCATAATTAGAAAAACTTTTTCTAATTGAATTTACAATCCAAAAAGTAGCATAAGTAGAAAAACGAAATCCTTTATGAACATCATACTTAGAAACTGCTTTAAATAATCCAATATTTCCCTCTTGTATCAATTCCAAAAAATCAATACCCATACCAATATATCTTTTAGCAATACTAACAACAAGTCGCAAATTATGTTCCACCAAAATTTTCTGAGATGTTGTTAATTGATCATCCATACAATTCTTTTTTTCCTCTTCGATACGAAGTGCTAACGCCTGAACCTCATCCATTGACAAAATAGGTATTTTACCAATTTCTATCAAATAAGTCTTTAAAGAATCTAATACATAACCATCTATTTCATATTCACCTAATTCATTTTTAGAAAAAATACTCTCTTCTAGTTTTAATTCACTTCCACCAACTACAATTCCCTGATATTGACAATAAAGCTCCAATAGTAAAACCGAAACAGGATCATCAAGAAAAAAATCAATTCCTTTTTGTTCAATCACATTTCTTTTCTCTAAAACAATCTTCCCTAAAATATCTTGAATACTTTTATTTTTTTGAACTAATTCATCATAAAATGAATAATCAGGAAAATAATCTATTTGCATAAACAAAGCATGTAATGCTTGTAATTGTTGCAAAAAAGATTTATCCTTATTTTTTAACAAACATTTCTCCACATACAAATAAATCATTTGATTAGAATCATCCAACTCTAATACTTCTTTTATAATACGATTCAATCTCTCTACAAAATGACGTTTAAATTGTGCCTTATAAGAAGAACTAGCCTGATATTCCCAAGCATTTGTTATTAATTCTTGATTAACTACCATATCAAATTGCTTATCATTCCACCCTAAAAAATAATACCTATTTGAAACCTCATGAATAATCTTAACCAATCTCATTTTAATCTGATAAAGTAATGAATCATTGCGAATAATAACATCTTTCATAAAAAAACTCCTCTCCAAAAATATAATTAGTATATCACATTAAAAGAAAAACTACCACCCCCAAAAATAAAAATCCAAAAAAATACGATATTAGAATAAGAACAAAATATAACTTAAAAATATCTAACTGAATATAACTAATTATCCAAAACTCCATGATATTAAAAAGAAAAAAAGAACTAAAAAAGCTCTAAAAATAAACACCATTT
>JALEZJ010000175.1 GCA_022772985.1 Erysipelotrichaceae bacterium
TCAGTTCTTTCTTCATCAGTAAAACGAATAAATTTTTGACCTTTTAAAGCCATAGTAAAACACCTCCTTTCGGAAGTGTATTTTACCATATATTACTAAATTTGTTTTTTTATGTTGTCTACTCTAAAGGGTGCATTTCAAACATTACTATGCTTGTTTAACTGCCTGTTCCACTAAACTAATTAGAATTATTTATGCACTATGCATGAATAATTCCACCCAACAAAATTAGTTTAACATTTTATTTAAAATATATCAACTTTTCAACACCAAATTTTTAAAAAAATAGGCAATTTTGGTGTTTTAAGTCGTGGATTAAACTAAAATTTTGGGCAAAATCAAAACTTTTTTAAGAACTTTACAAAAAACACTTGTAAAAACTTAGAAAGTCACATAACTATAAAACCAACAACTTTTACATCATTTTAGTTCAAAAATTACAAAATTCACACTAACAAAAGTATAATAACTGATGAAATGAAATTCCACCAGTTATACCATAAATCAAATTTCTTTAGAATCAACATCGGATAATGATTCTTTTTTATCCTTCTTTTCCTTATTTTTTTTATCCTTTGATCGTTTTTCTTTTTTAGCAATTCCATAACAATCCCGAACCTGTTCTTCAACTTCCATCAATACATTTGGATTATTCGCCAAAAACAATTTTGCATTCTCTTTTCCTTGACCAATCTTATTATCACGATAAGCATACCATGCACCACTTTTCTCAATAATCCCCGCTTCTACTGCCAAATCAATCACTTCACCTTCATGAGAAACACCTGTACCATACATAATATCAACAGTTGCCGTTTTAAACGGTGGTGCAACTTTATTCTTAACAACTTTAATTTTTGTAGTATTCCCAATAATATCAGTTCCCTGCTTAATTTGTTCACCTCTCCTGATATCAAGTCGAACAGAAGAATAATACTTCAACGCTTTTCCACCCGGAGTTGTTTCGGGATTTCCAAACATAACCCCAACTTTTTCCCTTAACTGATTAATAAAAATTACAATTGTATTTGTCTTATTAATAGAACCAGATAATTTTCTTAAAGCTTGACTCATCAATCTTGCTTGCAAACCAACATGAGAATCTCCCATCTCTCCATCAATTTCCGCTTGAGGAACCAACGCTGCCACTGAATCAATCACAATAATATTAACAGCTTCACTCTTCACTAGCGCATCACAAATCTCTAAAGCCTGTTCTCCAGTATCAGGTTGAGACAACAACAACTCATCAATATCAACTCCCAAATTAGCAGCATAAACAGGATCAACAGAATGTTCCGCATCAATAAAAGCAGCCCTACCACCAGCTTTCTGTACTTCTGCAATCGCATGTAAAGCAAAAGTTGTTTTACCAGAAGACTCTGGACCATAAATTTCAATAATACGTCCTTTAGGATAACCACCCACACCTAAAGCAATATCTAAAGCAAGTGAACCACTATGACTAACTTCAACTTCTGCATTCTCTTGTTCACCTAATTTCATAATTGCACCCTTACCAAATTGTTTTTCAATATCAGCCATCACTTGAGCCAACGCTTTATCTTTTTCTAATACTTTACTCATATTTTATCTCCTTTACTCACTGTACAAACCAATTATATACTTTAAAAAAAGCTTTGTCAACACTTTTACGTACATTTGTTCGCTAAATAAAAGGAACTATTTATGATAACTTTCATGATGCAAAATCTTAAAAGCACGATAAATCTGTTCCAACAAAATAACACGAAATAATTGATGAGGAAACGTTAATTTAGAGAAAGACAATTTATAATTAGCTAATTTTTTTATCTCATCAGAAAGGCCATTACTACCACCAATAATAAAAGTAATAACAGAATAGTTCAAAAAAGTTTTATCTATCATCTCAGAAAATTCCAAAGAATTCAACTGATTTCCTTCAATCTCCAAAGTAACAATATAATCTCTTTTATCTATCTTTTTCAAAATAAGTTCCTTCTCTTGTTCTATGTTACTATCGGATACTTCTTCAATTAAAATTTTATGATATTTACTCATACGTTTCATATATTCCAAAATAGCTTCTCGATAAAAAGACTCTTTTACTTTCCCAACACAAATAATTCTGATCATACCAATATCTCCTCTGATTCTTCATCTTGTTTTGCAATCAAAATAGTAGCCACTTCTTGATGATTTTCATTTAATCTCTCTAAAAGAGTATCATAGGCTAATTTACGAGTATTATTTTCTTCTGATAAATGCGCTAACACAATACATTTCGTTTTCTGACCAATAAAAGTAGAAAGATATCTAGAACAATCATAATTAGATAAATGTCCCTTATCCCCTAATATCCTCTTTCTCAAAGCAAAAGAATAACGACCATGATTAAGCATTTCAATATCATGATTACTCTCTAATATATATACCTCACGATTTTTTAACAAAGAAAAATATTTTTGATTAATATAACCCGTATCCGTAATATATACAACACTTCGCCCTTCTCCTTCAATAATATAACCAACAGAATCAGCAACATCATGAGAAGTCTTAATTACTTGAATTTTTAAATTTCCAATTAAGACTTCTTCTCCTTCTATCAAGCCATAATTATCTACATAGTCTAATTCTTCTTGCATCTTTTCAGTAAAATATACTTTAGTTCCAAATTTATGTAAAAATACCTTTAACCCTTTCACATGATCAACATGAGTATGCGTAATAAAAATTGCATCTATCTCTTCAGCTTTGATCCCTATCTCCTTCAATTTGTTAACAACATACTTACAAGTATTTCCCATATCAATAAGTATTCTTGTATCACCACATTCAACAAAAGTAGTATTTCCCTTACTACCAGAAGATAAAACAATAACTCTCATCAGTATAAAGTAAATGGATCAAAAGCTCTTCCACCACTATCAGGTGCACCAATATAAGTTCCAAAATGTAAATGCGTTCCACTATAAGGACTATAACTAGAAGGAGCAGGATACACTTCCCCAGTATTACCCATAGTAGCAATCTTTTGACCTCTACTAACTACCTGACCAACATGAACTAAAACAGATGATAAATGATAATAAACAGTATAATAATTACCAATATTATGATTAAGCACAATATAATTACCTCTTCTACCATTACAACTCAAGTTTCCAGCAACACATCCACCTTTTGCCTCAATAACTGTTCCATTATTAGCAGCATAAATATTTGAACCATGTCCAGGTCCATAAATATCAATAGCAGCATGCATACTACCCCAACGATATCCATAATAAGTAGTAATTGTATAAGGAGTATCCGTAGGCCATGCCCAATAGGTCAAATCTGCAACATGTGGTACCTCCTTACTTCCACGAACAATGATCTTATCTACACTTGGTTTCAACACAACCGTATCAAGAGTAAATGCATCAGATAATTGACCATTGATATACTCATATTCACGACTAACTCGTGCCAATCCATTCTCACCTTCTTGAGTAACATATTCAACTCCTTGCAATTCATTCTCATCATACTGA
The DNA here is from genome assembly GCA_022772985.1 of Erysipelotrichaceae bacterium. Lineage (GTDB taxonomy): Bacteria > Bacillota_I > Bacilli_A > RF39 > UBA660 > RUG11198. Next base: position 3,522 of record JALEZJ010000175.1, read on the forward strand.
ATATTAACAGCAAAAGCTTTTTCTTCATCACTAATATGATTCACTTCCACAACAACACTAAGAATTGGATCGATTAATCCAACATTAACTTCTTGACCAGCATATAGTAAAGTATTTTCACTCTTAAAACCGGAGTTTGCAATTAAAAACTCTTGCACATTTAACCTATTCGCATTTGCTACTGTCTCTACAGTATCCCCCTCTTGAACAATATAAGTAGATTGTCTATCTAAAGTACCATATAATAAATATTTTGCTAACTCTGAAGAATCTGTAAAAATATCTTCATCAATAGATATATAAGCTGTCTTATAAGTAATCTCCTCATCTATATCAATATTCCGAATAATACTTCCTGTATCTATAATTTCTTTTTGTGTATTATTCATATAAGCTTCATACTCCTCATCATCTACAAATGACTTAATTAACTGAATAACAGCATCATCAAAAATATTCTTATTTAATGTATAAATATATTTTACATCATCATCCGTTTTTTCTTCATTGCGAATTGTTATCACAGTTCCTTTAATTGTAAATTGTTTTAATTGAACAATTCTTCTATATACTTCTTCATTAGTATCAACTGAAGAATCATATGTAGTAACTGCTTTAATAACAACTCCATTAGGCATATAAACTTTATCTACTCCATACTTCTTCTTAATAGTTTCTTCTTTTTGATTAATATATTTTTCAAACCCATCTTTACTAGAAACCTTTCCAACCACTTCACCATCAATATAAACATGATAAATTTTACGTGGAACCTCTCTTTGATAACTAGTAAAACCTAATCCAAAAACTAACATTCCAACTAAAAAAATAACAATTCCATAAGACACTTTAAATTGTCTATTTTGCACTATTCCCACCATCTTTCTTAATGGATAAAAAAGTAGAAGTCTTCTTTTTAAATAACATATCAATTGTAGCAATCGGACCATTACGATGTTTCAAAATAATTAACTGAATTGGAACTGGTAAATTATCATCAATAGGTACTTCTACATCAGGCGCATGTAATGCTGCAACAATATCAGCATCCTGTTCAATAGAACCAGATTCCCTCAAATCAGAAAGTACTGGCTTCTTATCCTCTCTTTTCTCAACACTTCTAGACAATTGCGACAACGCAATAACAGGAACTTCTAATTCTAGCGCCATCGTCTTTAAACTTCTAGATATTTCTGAAACCTCCTGTTGCCTACTACCAGAATACTTCGAAGAAGAATCAATAAGTTGCAAGTAATCAATAATAACAAGTCCTAAGCCTTCACCCTGAGTAGATAATCTTCTACATTTAGCTTTAATTTCACTAGCAGTAACTCCACCAGCATCATGAAAAAAGATATTAGTATCTGCCAGTTGACTAATTGCTTCATTGATACGCCTCCAATCCTCATTCTCTAACCTACCAGTTTGTAACTTCTTATTATCTATTTGTCCCAAAGAACTAATCATTCTCATAATAAGTTGTTCTGCAGGCATCTCTAACGAAAATACTGCAATATTCTTCTTTGTACTCTTAGCAGCAGCACAAGCAATATTTAAAGCAAAAGCTGTCTTACCAACAGCCGGACGAGCAGCTACAATAATAAGCTGAGTTGGACTAAAACCATTCGTCAAATTATCCAAATCAACTAACCCTGTAGTAAGACCAGTAACTTTCCCTTTATTTTTAGCTAACATTTCCAAATCATTCTGAGCTTTATCTAAAACTTCACGCACACTCCGAAATTCAGAAGTTTTACGTAATTTAGAAATATTCAATATGTTTTTCTCTGCAGCTTCTACTGCCTCACCAACTTTTACATCTGCTTGACTAGCATTTGTAATAATCGCAGTAGCTACTTCAATCATTCTTCGTAGTGTAAATTTCTCTAACACAATATCAATATAGTAAGCTACATTAGCCCCAGTAGCAACACTATCCACCACACTATTTAAATATTCTACACCACCAATCTGTAATAAAAACCCCTTATTAATAATTTCTGAAGTAACAGTTCCCACATCAACAGGCTTTTTATCTTGATATAAACTCTTAATTACTTCAAAAATTTTACTATGCGCATCCAAATAAAAAACCTCACTACTAACTTCTTCACAAACCTTTTGTAAAGAAGCATAAGACCAAAATACAGATCCTATTAGCGCCTTTTCTGCTTCAATATTATGAGGTAAACCGCTATTATTCATCCTTCATCCCCTACTTTTGTTTTAATACGACTTTCAAAACTGCCTGCACCTTTTTATGCAATTGTACCCTCACCAAGTGAGTACCTAAAGTACTAAGTGTCCCATCACTAAAAATCATCTTTTTATCAATAACAATTCCCTGTTTCAAAAGTTCCTCACTAATTTGTTTACTACTAATACTTCCAAATACTTTTCCCTGATTAGAAGAAACTTCAAATACCAAAGTAATATTATCTATCTGTTCCTTTAATTTAGTAGCTTCCAAAATTTTCTTTTGCTCCTCATTCTCCTTCCTTCTTATATCCTCATTCAAAATATTAGAACTAGTTTTAGTATATTTCACAGCATAACCATTCTTAATTAAAAAATTAATTGCATACCCATCACTAACTTCTTTAACTTCATTAACTTTCCCTTGTTTTTTTAAATCTTTAATAAATATAACCTTCATAAAAATCCCACCTTCATGATAATAATTATACTATAAACCCTATCATGAAGTAAAGAAAAAATAAAAATAAAATGATACTCCCAAACTAATAAACAAAACTAATATTAAAACTCTATTACAAACAAAAATAATTAGCTAAACAATTACCAAAATCATATTAAAATATATAAAATTGCTTTAAAATTAACTAAATTTACTAGCCTATTTCCTACATCTTAATATTAATATCAAAAAACTCATCTAAATCAGAATGTTTTAATCACAAAAAAAAGAAAAACAAATTTTCTCTTTTTAATATACCAATTTTTTTATGATATCTACTAAATAGAATTTTTATCAAATTCAAACGAGCTTTTAATATCTTAAACTTAAAATAATATTATTTTTTATGAAGTCTTCTTCTACGTATTTTTCTAAAATGAGAAGAATTTTCAATAGATTGAACAGATTTAGAATTTAAATAAGCATAACTACCTATCCCCAAAGTAACTGCAACTACCAAAATAATTCCTACAACATAAGTGGGAAACTCTCCAGTTTTAACATCATGAATAGACTTATCTTGCATAATTAATTTACTATCTTTTAACAAATTTCCATCTTTATCTATTAATGACCCATCTTCTTTTAAAGTAAACAAGATTGATTCTGCAGTAGTATAATCAGTAGGAGCAATTTTCTCTACTAAATAATAAGTCCCTGCTGGAAGACCAGAAATAACTTTTTCCTGATCAGTAGAAACCCAAGTAGCAGCACTACCATCAGATAAAGTAGCTGAAATACATTCATTATCATATTGATCTACTAATAATTGAATTTCATTATTTTCATCAACATAAGTACGACAAATACTAATAGTAGCACCTGGAAGTTCCTTTGAAGTAGCCATATCTTGTTTACTAATAGTAATAGTATTCAACTGATTATTAATAACAAGAGAACTACCTGACCCAAAATCAGAATAACTAATAGTAGTATCACCAGATCTCACTGTACCAGTCTCATCCATAGAAAATGAAGTAACTGTTTTGGCCTTAATATACCCTTTTGGTGCAACTGTTTCAATAATATAATAATTTCCCTTTTTAACTCCAGAAAATTCATATGCTTGTGCACCAGAAACCCAGCTCATTTCAACATTATCAATCGTAGTAGCTGGATCACAATTTTCTCCCTTACTAAGATAACCTGAATCAGTACAAATCTTCAAACTAGCACCACTAACTTCTTTATTACCAGTAGCAGCTTTCTTACTAATTCTCAAAATATTTTTCATATTCGTTTGAAAAACAACTAAATTACCACTAGATTGTTCAACTTTAGTATAATCAGCCTTATCAGCACAATAGGTCATATCTGCAATTTGATTAGAACTCTTACTGTAACAAACAGTCTCATAAGTAACTTCAGGTTCTACAGGTTCACTAGGAACTTCAACATCCCCGCTATCAACATTTTCCCCATCTTCACCAGTGTTTCCACTATCTTCACCGTCAGAAGATTCTGGCGGAATATCCTCACCTGGAGTAGTTGTATCAAACGTACAAGTCCCCCCTTCATTTGGATCAATCAAACCACTACCATCAGATGGATTACATTTATAAACATAATTATCAAAGTTACAATGTTCTGTATCACTAACCACTTCTCCTTCAGAAGATTCAGAACCACCATTATAATAACAAATGGTAGAATTACCACTACTAGAAGAAAGAGAATCTTTTTCATAAAATTTCAAAGAAGTACTATTTAAAACATAACCATCAGGTGCTGATCTTTCAACTAAATAATAATCATGTGAAAAAAAATCATCATCAGAAGTTGCAACTTCTTTACTAATATAATTAACAATAGAACTTTTTCCATCATTCTTAGATAATAAATTACTCTCAATCGTATAATCATCTTTATAGATAGCCAAACTTGCTCCAGTTAACTGAGAACCAGTAGCATCAATTTTATACCCAATAATTCTATGATTAATGGTATCAGGAACAGTAAGTTGATAACTAGCACTAACAGAACGTGAAACAGCAACCGAAGTCCTAGTAATTAAATGCTGACTAGAAGAAGGATAATTACTATTCAAATATTTTATAGTACTAGGATAAGTAGAAGAATTTGAACCAGTAACGGAAACAGTAATTGTATTAACATCTTTAACACCAGAATCAGCTTTGATATAAAAATCATACGTACCACTACTAGGAGAAGTTAAAGTGACTTCATTTGTACTCTGACAACCAGCTCCATTAGGCTTAGAACAAATATAAATATTACCTTGAGAAGCACTTACCTTAATTTTATAAGTAACTCCACTACCAGAACCACCACCATATGTACTTAACAATCCAGATACAGAAATTTTATCAGATAAATAAGTATTATTAGATGTATATTTTAAAACTTTACTAGCAGGTGTAATTGTAATTCCAGGTAATTGACTACTCAATTTAACTTGACTATATTTTTGATATGCAGCTTCATATATACTTTGAATAGTAGAATTAGAAGAATAAAAATTATACGAATTACCATTTCCAAGATATCTAGCCGAAAAGGTATTAAGAGAAGCAGCCGTCATCTCATACCTAGTAGGACCATCAGGAAATCTAGCAGCAACTTCATCAATAATATATCCAGCAAAAATAGAAGAACCACTAGAAGAATTCCAAGAAGTATCTACTAAATAATTTTGAGTCTTAGCAGGAATCCTCCATTCTAAGCAATAAGCATATTCCCCATTAATAAGCTTTATCCTATCCGTTCCATTCCCAGAACCACAACTAGAAGTAGCACCAGAATAACTCTTTACAAAAGAGCCATTACTTCGATTAAAACAAACCCTTGTATTAGCAGCATCGTGAGTACTAACAACAGCTTGAACAGATTGACAACAAAAAATAAAAACAAATACAAAAAAACAAATAATTCTTTCAATTTTCTTATTCATATATATCCCTACCTTATCATACCAGTAGTATAACATAAAACAATTAAAAAAACAACAATTTTTACAAAGTTTAAACCCTTAACTAATTCAAGCAAATTCCAAAAAAAAAAAGACCCAAGCAATAAAATTACTAAAATATAATGGGCATATAAAAATAACAAAAGAATAATAATATTTTCACTAATTTAACCCATTCAATTTTGCTAAACAATCCCAGAATTTTTGATATTTAACATCCCCAAAATGACAATTAAAAAAATCATCAACATCACTTTTAACCCGAACTAGCAAATCAAAATCCTTCCGAATATCTGCGATTTTAAAAAAAGCTTCGCCACTTTGCCTAACACCAAACAAATCTCCTTCTCCTCTACATTTAAAATCATATTCACTAATAAAAAAACCATCATTAGATTTTTCTAACATCTGTAATCGTTCACATTTATCCTTAGAAATCAAAATACAATAACTCTGAATAGTTCCTCTTCCAACTCTTCCACGCAATTGATGTAACGTAGAAAGACCAAATAAATTAGACTGAAAAATAACAATCATAGAGGCATTAGGAACATTTACTCCAACCTCTATCACCGTAGTAGAAATTAAAATTGATATCCTACCATCTTCAAATTGTTTCATAATAATATTTTTTTCTTCATTTCCCAATTTTCCATGCACAGCCTCAACACGACATATTTTTCCAAAAGCAATCTGCATTTTTTCCTTTATATACAACACATTATTTAACTCATCAGAATTCCCTTTTTCAATCGATGGTGCAATCACATAAATTTGATGTCCCAAATCAATTTCTTTTTTCATCATTTCTAAAACCTCAAACATATCATCCTCACATTTACAATAAGTAATAACCTCTTTTCTCCCAGCCGGTTTCACCCGAATATTTGAAACATCCATATCGCCATAAATTGTTAAAGCATAAGTCCTAGGAATAGGCGTAGCACTCATAGAAAGAATATCCGGAAAACTTCCCTTATTTTTCAGTTCATTTCTTTGATTTACCCCAAATCGATGTTGTTCATCTGTAATAATTAATCCCAAATTAGCATATTCTACCTTCTCTTGAATTAATGACTGAGTACCAATAACAAGATCAATCTCCCCATTACCAATCTGATTTAAAATTTTTTCCTTATTTTTTCTAGAAATGCTAGAAGTCAAAATAGCAATCTGCATATCAGTATTTTTAAATAACTTACAGGCATTATCATAATGCTGATTCGCCAAAATTTCAGTAGGAACCATTAAAGCAGTTTGATAACCTGAAAGAAAATTAATATAACTTGCAAGGAAAGCAACAATAGTTTTACCACTTCCAACATCACCTTGTAACAAACGATTCATTCTCCTATCAGAAATTAGATCATCCTTTATTTCCTCAAGAGCCTTTTCTTGATCAGCAGTCAAAGAAAAATCTAAAGTTTCAATAAAAGAATTCAATTTAAGTTCATCAAACTCTCTTTGAATAGCATGCGTATCTTGACAAAGACACATCCTAAAATAATTTATCTTCATCAAATACAAAAATAATTCCTCATATTTTAATCTCTGACGTGCCTTCCGATATGAAACACTATCCACTGGAAAATGAATTTGTGAAATCGACCATAACTTAGTTGGAAAGTGATACTGAGAAATCAAATAATCAGGAATATAATCCTCTACTTCTAAACCACTTTTCAGAGAAAAATGAATTGCTCGACGAATAATCTTACGATTTAATCCTTCAGTAGTCCCATAAACTGCTTCTATCTGTACCTTATCACAAAGTTCCCCTAATCGAACTTCACTAGCTACAATTGTATTCCTCATCTGATCATATTTCCCTATTACAATAACTTTCATTCCAGAATGCAACTGCTTGCACAAATAGCTATGATTAAAAGCAACAACATGATAAATACCACGACCATCAAAAATGCGAAACAAAACCTTCTTCAACTTGAAAGACAAAGAAACCATAGTAGGCTGACATTCAACTATTCCATCTACAACAACCCTTTCTTGATCTGCAACTAATGACATATTACTTCGTTTTAAAATTTCATAACGCTTCGGATAATAATATATTAAATCATAAACATCAAAAATTCCCAATTTATGAAATAATTCTGCCGTTTTAACACCAATTCCATCAATTTCTTCCAAACTTTTTATCAAAATTACCACTTCACTTTACTAAAAAAATTATACCACAATATTATCATTCTCAAAAAAAATATTAATAAATCATGATTGAAAATAATCCTCATAATCCAAATATTGGTTTCCTTTTGTATAAACTAAATAAAGAGTACTATCACAAGATTCTCCCAAATAAGTACCAGCAGACACAGTATCATATAATTTAACTGCAAAATTACAAACATTCCCATACCAAATATCAATTCCATCTTTATTTTCAATCATAATAACTTGATTATACTTTTCTTTCTCCCCAATATAAACAACAATTCCCTCTTCTATACTAGGAATCAAATAATGAGAAGAAACAGTTAAAGCTACCCCTTCTTCATAAGAAGATACTGCATCATACATTAAAGTATCATGAAAAACATAATTTATATTTCCACTAGAAACTTCTTCTATTGGAAACACACCACCTAAATATTGATCATAAAACTTCTTAAAACTAGAAAAAGAAATTCTATCTTCATATAACCTACTTTTAATATAATCCTTATATTGAACATTACTTTTGCAAATAATTGCCATTACCAAAAATAAAATAATACATATCAAAGATTTCATAAGAAAAACATATAATTTTTTCATCACATCACCACTATATTATATTTTTAGTTGAAATATCTATTCAAGTAATGTATAATTTAATTGGTGAAAACATGAAAAAATTTAATATGTTAGATGAAGAATTCATTTGTGAAAATTGTCATAAAAAAGTAACTAAATTAAATTATACTGCAAGAGATCATTGTCCATATTGCCTATATTCTAAACACGTTGACCTGAATCCAGGAGACAGACAAAATCAATGCAAAGGAATGTTAAAACCAACCAGCATTGAGAAATATAAAAACACTTATAAAATAATTTATAAGTGTCAAAAATGTCAAAAAAATCACAAAAATATTATGGCACAAGACGATGATTTTAACAAGATAATTGAATTATCTTGCCGTAATAATTAACTCCAATTGTTTAAAAAAATCATATATATATGGCACAACCAATATAAAAATCATTAAAATAAAAACTATAAAAAGCATTACTTTAAATTCACGAGAAATAGTGATTTTTTTATTATGCTTTTTTTTCTCTTCCATAGTAGGTGCATAAACAACTTTTTTTTCATCTAATTGAGTACTAAAAGTAGTAGAAGTATCACTAGAAGATGCAATAAATTCCGTACTCTCTCCTAAAGAATGATCAGTCAAATCCTCTTTTTTTTCCAAATTATCCACAAAACTAGATTGATAAAAAGAATCCATCTTTTGAAATTGATTCATCTGATCAGGTAACTTCTGCTCATTTTGTTCCTCTAAACTAGAATGATTATTCATCTGCAATTCATCAAATTGATTATTAAGAATATGATTAGCTCCTACATTTTTAATATTGACACCCACCGCACTATTCATATTAATTTGAGGATTTTCAATTGCCGTATTTAAATTTGAAGTAGCATGATAAGTACTTTTTTCTTGATTATCAATTTTAAAATCATTATCGTTCATAAAAAATCCTTTCTAATTACATACTAAAGTTCAAAATATCTACTGATTATTAGCAAACATACTAGAAATATCAAAAGGCTGTGAACTATCTGTCGTAAAAACAGCATTATTCAAAGAAGCATTTTGATTTTTAATCACTTCTTGAGTTGTATTCACACTAGCCTCTTCTGGTACAACATTCATCCCCGTTACAGAAGAAGTTTGTTCCATCGGATTAACTGCTTGCATCGCTGGACCAGTTGCTAGTGAACTTCCATTTAAATCTACATTAGTTCCTTCTGGTACAACATTCATCCCCGCTACAGAAGAAGTTGGTTCTATTGGATGAATTGCTTGCATCGCTGGACCAGTTGCTAGTGAACTTCCATTTAAATTTACATTAGTTCCTTCTGGTACAACATTCATCCCTACTACAGAAGAAGGTTGCTCTATTGGATTAACTGCTTGCATCGCTAGACCAGTTGCTAGAGAACTTCCATTTAAATTTACATTAGTTCCTTCTGGTACAACATTCATCCCCGCTACAGAAGAAGTTTGTTCCATCGGATGAATTGCTTGCATTGCTGGACCAGTTGCTAGTGAACTTCCATTTAAATTTACATTAGTTCCTTCTGGTACAACATTCATCCCTGCTACAGAAGAAGGTTGCTCTATTGGATTAACTGTTTGCATTGCTGGACCAGTTGCTAGAGAACTTCCATTTAAATCTACATTAGTTCCTTCTGGTACAACATTCATCCCTGCTACAGAAGAAGGTTGCTCCATTGGATTAACTGCTTCCATCACTGGACCAACTGTTACCGAACTTCCATTTAAATTTACATTAGTTCCTTCTGGTACAACATTCATCCCTGCTACAGAAGAAGTTTGTTCCATCGGATTAATTGCTTGCATCGCTGGACGAGCTGTTACCGAATTTCCATTTAAATTTACATTAGTTCCTTCTGGTACAACATTCATCCCTGCTACAGAAGAAGTTTGTTCCATCGGATTAACTACTTGCATCGCTGGACCAGCTGTTACCGAATTTCCATTTAAATTTACATTAACTCCTTCTGGTGTAACATTCATCCCCACTACAGAAGAAGTTTGTTCTATTGGATTAACTGTTTGCGTTGCTGGACCAGTTGCTACTGGACTTTCATTTAAATTTTGAATAACATTAGAATTCAAAGTAGAATCATTAGAATTATTCAAAGCTTCCACATTAGATGAATTCTGAACATTGTCCAATTTTTCTTTTGATTTCTTCTTAGATTTCTTTTTTTCTGTAGAATTATTTTTAGAATCAACCAAAAAACCAATAACTCCTACTATCAAAATAACTAAAACAACCAATATATATACATAATACTGCAATAAAAACTCTATAAAAGTCATAAAAGCCTCCTTTTTACTCTAACACCAGAGTAACACAAAAAGATTAAAAAGTAAACATTTTTTACCTAATTTTATCCAACGGATTCTCTTCCACCAATTTAATAGCATTCATAGACTGTTCCAACGATTGCTCATACTGTCCTTTATAAAATAACATTGTAGCTCTTTCCAACCCTTGATCTACTTCTTGATAAGTACTTCGATAGCGATTCCCATAAATAATCATCTTTTCACTAAGCTGTGAAGCTTTGATCATATCATTTGTTTTATTATAAATCTTAAATACTAAATCTCTTGCCGTATCTACTCTAATATTCAATATCTTTATCACTATTGGTTTTTTATCTAATTCTTTTACAATCTCACGAATAGCATCCTGTGCTTCTTTTAATTCCACATAATAACTACTAGGAATAACCGGCAATTTATAATCCTTCAATTTCATCTTAGCTTTTTTTAACAAATCTTGAATCGTATTTAATTGTTCCTTCGCACGATATTCATCATCTTGCATACTAGTAATAGACTTCAATTGATAATCTAAATCATCCTGTAATCTAGAAAGCTTAATTTCTAACCCATCCAACTCATCATATAATTTTGAATAAGCGAATATCTTAGTCTTCCCATGTTCTAACAACATCTTAAAATCCTCATTAATCGTTTCTAAGTTACGATTCAATAAACTAAAACGATTAATCTCCTCATCCGTTAAATCATAAGTAACTTTAATATCATCAATTTGCACATAAATATCATAAACAACCTTATTAACCTTCTCTAACTTATAACGAAATTTCTTACATCCCTCTTTAAAAGAATCCTTGCACTCTCTCTCTTTATCAAAATCACTAAATAAAGAACTAAAATAATCTAAAATAGTTTTAAGTTCAATATTCGCATCTTCCATCTTAAGCTCTCGAATATTTTCCATAATACCATCTGTCTTCTTTTTTATCTCATCCAAGTTATATTCTACATTTAAATAATCCATAGGATAACCATCTCTTTGCATCCTACCATATAATACTTTAGCTTCCTCAATTTTTCCTGGAATTAACACACTAGCCATCAATAAAAGAGAAGGAATATTATCCAAAATATCTTTTAGATTAGTTAATTCATCTTCAATAATAATGACAATTTTTTCCACTTCTACATAATCATTATTCTCCATAGCACTCTCAAATGACAAAAATAATTCATCAATCTTATCAAATTGCTCTTGAATCTTTGGCTTAAGTTCACCATATTCTTTCTCACAACGATTAAATTTTCCTTGTAATTCACGATACATTACTTTTAATTTTGTAATCAAAGCACGATTACGTTCCTCAGAATTAGTAATAATTTGAATTTCTTCGATTAATTTCTTACTTTTTCTTTTAAGTTTATCAATTTCTAATTCAATAGCAGTCATCTTCTTAATGGCACCTTTATAATCATGCTTATCAATCATAAAATCAACTTCACTAATTTCATCTGTAATAGATGGTAACATTTCATCCTTAATATAATTAAAAGTATGATCCCAATCATCTAACTTATGTTTCAAATTATCAGTTTTAACCAGACTACGAACTTTCGTAATTTCAGAAAGTATTTTTACATTAATTAATTGATTCTTTTCTATATCTAATTCTGTTACTTTTTCCTTATATTTTTTACTTGTTTTTCTTCTTGTAATAACAAATGTAACAAAAAACAAAAAAACTGCAATGATAAAAGTTGTAATAACAATCAAAAATACATTATCCATATAACTCACCGCCTTAATCATTTCCAACACTATTTTAACATATTTTTGACAATTTTTTTAGTGATTTTAGCCACTTTACAAAAAAAGATAGCAAAAAATACTTCTCACTATCTAAAATTTATTATTATTCAAGAAAAAAACTTCATATAACATTCTCCAAAAAAAGATACAAAATTAAAAATATTACTTTTTACTATCATGTTTTTTTCTTAATTCTGTATTTAAAATTTCTTTCCTAAGACGAATATTCTCAGGTGTCACTTCAACTAATTCATCCATATTAATATAGTCAAGAGCATATTCCAAAGTAATTAATCTTGGCCTTTTTAAAACAACTGTATGATCAGAGCCAGCTGCCCTAGTATTTGTAAGTTGTTTCCCTTTAACAACATTAACAGCCAAATCATTATCTCGATTACATTCTCCAACAATCATACCTTCATATACATCACAACCAGGCTCAATAAACATAACTCCTCTATCTTCTAAATTACCAAGACTATAAGCTGTAGCTTTCCCATTCTCCATAGAAACTAATACTCCAAGTTTTCTCTCTCCAATAGAAACACCTTGCAATGGAGCATATTCTTTAAATGTATGATTAATAATTCCATACCCTTTTGTCATCGTCATAAAATCAGTCATAAATCCAATCAAGCCACGAGAAGGAATTGTATAATTCAAACGAACTAAATTATTAAAATTACTCATATTATCCATTAAAGCACCACGATTTCCCAATGCTTCAATAACATTACCAACAGACTCTTCTGGAACCTCAATTTGAACTTCTTCATAAGGTTCACACCTTACACCATCAATTTCTTTCAATATAACTTCCGGTTTAGATACTTGCAATTCATACCCTTCTCTTCTCATATTTTCAATCAAAATAGATAAATGTAACTCTCCTCGACCAGATACTGTCCAAGACTCATTTCCAGATTGCTCTACACTTAAACTAACATCTCTTTGTGTTTCTCGAAATAAACGATCCCCAATCTTACTAGCCGTAATAAATTTACCTTCTTTACCCGCAAACGGACTATTATTAGTCATAAAAGTCATCTTCAAAGTAGGTTCATCAATTCGAAGAATTGGTAAAGGATCTTCATATCCAATATTACATACTGTTTCTCCAACTGAAATATCAGAAAGACCTGCAATAGCAACAATATCTCCAGCATTAGCACTCTCTATCTCAATTCTCTTAAGACCCATAAATCCAAATAATTTTTGAATTCTAAACTGCTTAATACTTCCATCTAATCGAACACAAGATACCATTTCATTTACTCGAATAGAACCAGATGAAACTCTACCAATTCCAATTCTTCCAACAAAATCATTATAATCTAATAAAGCTGGCTGAAATTGCAAATGACCTTCATAATTTACTCTAGGTTCTGGAATTTCATTTAAAATCAAATCAAAAATTGGATCATAATCATCAGATTGTGTAGAAACATCAGAATCTAAACTAGCTGTACCATTCAAAGCAGAAACATATGCTGTCTTAAACTCGATTTGATCATCATCAGCTCCTAACTCAATAAATAAATCTAATACTTCATCTAATACTTTTTCTACTCTAGCCGTAGGCTTATCTACCTTATTAATAACAACAATTGGTTTAACCTTTGCTTCAAGAGCCTTTTTTAAAACAAACCTTGTTTGTGGCATAGTCCCCTCATAAGCATCAACTACTAAAAGAACACCATCCACCATATTCATAATACGCTCTACTTCTCCACCAAAATCAGCATGTCCAGGAGTATCTAAAATATTAATACGTACCCCTTTATAATCCAACGCCGTAGTCTTAGCTAAAATAGTAATACCACGTTCTCTTTCTAACGC
>JALEZJ010000180.1 GCA_022772985.1 Erysipelotrichaceae bacterium
TAGGATCTTCTAATACCTCAAATCTTTCAAATAAATTCACAATAACCAACTTCCTTACTACATAAGTTGATTATACCTTATTTATTATGTTTTATAAATAACTTTACATAAAAAGTGTACAATTTTTAAGCGATTGCCATAGTTTCTTTGGCATTTTGAAAAACAATTGGTACTGTTTTTAATATTTTAACTGCATCTTTTTCTTCATAGCCAAAATCTATTAAATCTTGCTTCTTTTGTTGTAAGGTTGTTATCTTATAACCTATTAAACTTGGATATAATATAACCATTTTCATTACTTGTTTTTTAGTAAAGCCCATTTTTTGAATACTTTCTATCGTGTTTTTAATATTTTCTTTACTATAACTATAAATTCTTGAAAATCTTTTGCGAATGAGCTGAATGTTTTGTTTAGAAAATCCTAACTCTAATAAATCTTTATTTTTTTGTTCAATATTTTCTTGAGTATGGCCATAAAGTTTAGGAAAATCGGTTACTTCCTTTATAATTTCTTCTTTTGAACAATGTTCTCTTAAAAGATAGTCATTGATGTCTTTAGCATGGGCTAAAATGGTTTCTTCTTTTGATTGCTTTATTGTTTTATCGTTTAAAATTGATACCACTTCTTCCTCTAAAAAGCCAAAATCTAATAAGTATTTTATTAATTCTTGTCTTGGTGTCATTGTAAATTCCTCCTTATTGGTTTTGAAACTTTGTTAAGATATATATTTCTAACTCTTCTTTGGTATTTGATAGATTATTATAAATAATTTGTTTTTCTAAGTCAATCATTATTTCCTTTAAATAATTTCCTGGCTCTTTATTTAAAATTTTAGCAATCTCTCGTCCATTTATTACAATATCTTTCGATGATTGAATTGGCATTTCATGATAAATTTTATTTAAGTTAGAAATGCTTTCTTTTTTTATTTGATAGACTACAGTAGAAATATAAAGTCCATAGCAATAAAGATTATATTTATCATGAATATCACTAGCTAATAATTGTCTAATTTGTTTCATTTGTACTTTTTCTATTTTGGTAAATGGATAAATCTCATCTACATTTAGTTGTGCCCAAATACCAATTAAATCATCACAGGCTGTGATATTTTTTAAATTTGATAGCTTTAAGGATTCCGCAAGATTTAACTCTAATAAAAGTTTTATTCCATTTTCTTTTTTCGGACTAGTAAATATTTTATCTAATTCTTGTTTTTTGCGTTGATAAGATAATTTTTTTAAAAATCTAGCATATTCTGTTAAATAATGTTTTGTCTTTGGCTCTATTTTAAAATCTAGAATCGTAGAAAAACGAACTGCTCTTAAAATTCTTAAAGCATCTTCTTTTAAACGATATCTAGGATTTCCTACTGTTTTTATCAATTTATGATTTAAATCTGGTTTTGCATTCAAGATATCTAGAATATTTCCATCTTTATCCATACAAATAGTATTAATTGTAAAATCTCTTCTTAATAAGTCTTTTTTAATACTTTTAATATATTTTATTTTAACAGGTAAGCGATTATCTTGGTATTTGATTTCTTTTCTGAAGGTTGTAATGTCAAAATTGGAATTTTTGTAAATAATATTAATAGAACCATAGTTAGGACTTGATGTATTGGGAAATAGTTCCATAATTTCTTTTGGAGTTGCACTAGTGCAAATATCAATATCATTACTTTTTCTATTTAATAATTTGTCTCTTACATAACCACCTACTATATATGCCTCATGATTATGTTCTTGTAAAATACTTAATATTTTTAAGGCTTTTTCTTCTATATTATTCATATGATCACCTACATTATGAACACTGCTGTATAATATGCTAGATATAATAGAATTAAGATTATTCCATTTGTTTTGGTAATTTTATAGTTATTGGTTTTGGCAAAAATATATAAAAGAATAGACATACCTATAATTGTTATTAAGTCAAGTACTTCAAATGATGATGGGATAAGATTTCCATAGATTGCTACTGGAAGGCTTAAAACGATACAAATATTAAAGATGTTGCTTCCAATAATATTTCCTACTAGGATGTCTTGTTCTTTTTTTAGGGATGAAATAATTGCTGTAACTAATTCTGGTAGTGAGGTTCCAAAGGCTATAATGGTTAGGGAGATTACTCTTTCGGATACTCCTAGAGTTGTTGCTATTTTAGTAGCACTATTTACGACTAGGTCACTTCCAAAGATAATTCCAATTAATCCTAAGGCTACAAAAAGTAATGATTTTACTAGTCCATATTTTCCTGGTTCGCTATCTTCATCAATTTTATGTCTAGAGATAGAAATGATATAGTAAAGAAAAATTGAAAATACTAAAAGAATAGCCATGGCATCTGATCTTGAAATCATATTTGGTCCTATTCCATTTAATTCTTTATCTAAGAATAATACTACTAAAAGTGCAGAAATTAGTAGTTGTAATGGTAGTTCTTTTTTGACTGTATTTTGTTTTACGGTAATTCCTCTGATGATAGCGGCTACTCCTAGAATTAATAAGCCATTTGTAATGTTACTTCCTATTACATTTCCTAGAACCATATCTGTACTTCCTACGGATAAGGCTTTTAGGGAAACTGCAAGTTCTGGTGCGCTTGTTCCAAAGGCTACGATAGTAAGACCTATCAACATTTTGGATACTTTAAAGTTTTGAGCAGTAGAGGATGCACCATCGACAAAGATATCGGCACCTTTGATTAGTAAAATAAAACCTATGATTAATAATAAAATTTGTATGAACATATATTTTCTCCCTTCTATACTATTTTGTTATCATTTTTAATTTTTGATATCTTATTTTTCTCTTTATTTAAGTGTATCATATTTTTGATAATCTAGGCACATTATTACGTTTGGTTTACAATTATTTTGCTTTTTATATAAATAAAAACAATACAGAGTAAAATTTAGTAACTATTGTTTGTTGACATAATTACAATAGAGATGAGAATGATATAATTTTTTTCCTCTAAGAGAATATCATTTTTTAATTATAATAAACAAATAATATTGGATCCCTCATTATATTTTTTTTATAATTGGCTTTTTTAGATCTATATCATCCGATAAATAATTTAAATTATGGTTATTTTCTGTATATAATTTTAATTTTTTTTATGTTGGTTATATTTTTTCTTATATAGTTATAGTTTTATTCCTTTATTCATAAAATTCACCTTCTGTTTTTATCCTTAGATATATTATATCAAATAATTATTTATTTTATATATAAAACTAATTACTTTACATTGGTTAAATAGTTTATTTATCATACTAATCTATATTATTTTAGGAAAATCCTATGAAGTATTTTTTGTAAATAACCGAACACTTGTTTACATAACTAATCTTGAATGCTATACTAAGAGTGTTGATTGGATGTGGTGTTTTATGAGTGAGAGAATTATCTTGCATGTTGATGTAAATAATGCTTTTTTATCTTGGACTGCGGTAGATAGACTTCAACATGGCGAAAAAGTGGATATTCGTACTCGCTATGCAGTGATTGGAGGAGATGAGGCATCAAGACGTGGAATTGTAGTTGCAAAAAGTAATTTATGTAAGGCAAAAGGTGTTGTTACCGCAGAATCTTTATATAGTGCTAGAAAAAAGTGTCCTTATCTAGAAGTGTATCCAGCTAATCATGAAGTGTATCGTAAATTTTCTAATCAAATGTATGAGTATTTGTTAAATTATACCAATATTATTGAAAGATACTCAATTGATGAGTGTTTTTTAGACTATACTTTTTCTAAAGAATTATTTGGAGATCCAATTAAGATAGCTTATCAAATTAAGGAAGATATCAAGAAAAAGTTTGGATTTACAGTGAATGTTGGGATTGGTAATAATAAATTAGAGGCAAAAATGGCTTCTGATTTTAGTAAACCCGATCAAGTTCATACTCTTTTTGATAGAGAAATTCAAGAAAAAATGTGGCCACTTCCCATTGGTGATTTATTTATGCTTGGAAAATCCAGTGCGGCTAAACTTCAAGAAATGGGAATTAAGACAATTGGTGAATTGGCACAGATGGATATCAATTTATTAATCAAGAAGTTTAAAAGTCACGGAAAACTGATGTGGGAATTTGCTAATGGTATTGATACTAGTGAAGTCAGTTATCAAGGGAGGGATGCTAAGAGTATTTCTAGTTCTACGGTACTTCCCTTTAATTATAGTAATCGAGAAGAATGTTTAAAAGTCATGAAAATTTTAACTTTGGAAGTTGGACGTAAATTAAGAGATAGTTCAATGTATGCTAGTAGTGTTAGTATTTGGATTAAGTATAGTAATTTTGTGAAGGTTAGTAAACAAATGGTGTTGAATAATTCTATTCATACCGATCAAGATATTTTAAAGAACGCTACTTTACTCTTTGATAAATTGTGGGATCAAGATAATAC
>JALEZJ010000187.1 GCA_022772985.1 Erysipelotrichaceae bacterium
AATTTGTGCTATAATTATGCTTAGAGTAGGGAGGCGTTGTTATGAATGAATATGATAGTATTTTAAAAGAAAAGAAAACATATGTTAATTCTGAATTTCAGCAAGATAAGAAATTTAAGAAGTTTCCTAAGTTTAAAGTAAGTCTTGTTTTGATTATTTTGATTTTAGTTATTAGCTATGTTATTTATTATCGTACTGTTTTGGCGGCGGAACAGGTATTTTTGACTGATGTTTCTAATCTTATTTCTCGTTATCAGGAAATATTTAAGCCAATGCGTTTAGAGAAATTGGGTTCTGATTATCAGTTAGATGGGACTATTCTTTTGGATGAGCAGGAGTATAATTATGGTGTGATTTTGGATCAAGAGAAGATGAAATTTGATTTGGCAAGTCAAGATCAGTATTTATTTTATTATTTAGAACAGGATGTAAGATATATTCAGATGTCTTCTTTTATGGATAATTATGTTCAGTTAAATCATCAGGGATATGTTCAAATGATTCGTCATTTAAAAAATAATTTTTTAAATCAGGTGAGTCAAGATCAATATATTAAGAAATTTTATTTGGATGGTTCTATTCCTGTGGTAGAAGTTAATTTGGTATTAGAAGATCAGGATGTACAAAAAGTGATAGATTCTTCTTTTTTGAAAAGTTCTTATGAAGTATTATTTACTTTTAAGAATCATGCAGTTACTAATGAGATTCTTAGTATGAAGATGGCAATTACAGATTTGAAGTCAAATCAAAGAATGGTGATTACTTATTTGGATGGAGAACTTGTTTATTCGGATGATCAAGGTTATCAGTGGAAATTTGTTTTAGGTACTAAGCAGGAAGATTTTACTTTGAAGATTTATCGAGAGGAAGTTTTATATAGTGTTTTGTCTGGAACAAAGAAAGAAGAGAGTTATCAATATATGTATCAGGTCATTGATCAGGTGTATAATCTTACTTTAGATATTGAGAAAGAGGAAGATGATTATTTATACGTATTTACTTCTAGTGTTGAAAAAAATGGGATAATGGAGAAAAAGAATGCTAAAGTGACTCTTCGGTATCGGGATGAAGTTATTTTGGAAGAAGATACAAGTCATGCAGTTTTTTATGATACTTTGACAGAAGAAGATAAATTACGTTATCAGATAGAATTAGAGAATATGATTGGTACTTTAAGGAAGTTTATTTATGAATACCAATAAGGTATCTATTAAATTAATTATTAAGATTGCAATGGTTAATTTTTGGGGAATTAGGGATATTATTTTATCAAAAAAGTCTTTGGCACAATAAAGGTAGATAGTTCCTAAAAATCCCCAAATTAAAGATAGTTCTAAGCAGATGTATTTTCCACAGTTGAAAGGCTTTTTCGTATAATTCCACATATTAATATGAAATAATTGATAAAGAATATTTCCACCTAACCATTCAATTATAGTAAGTGTTATCCAACAGGTTAGAAAGGTAATAAACAATTTTAAAAATTTATGACATTGGAGTTTATCTAGAAAGTATTTTTTTAGTAAAACAATGGCTAAAATGCCAAATCCATAGACCATGGTAATTGGCCCATAAAAGATTCCGCTATGACGATTACTATTATTTATTTTATAGACATTACTTTCTAAGCAAAATCCTAAAAAAGAAAAGAAATATAGAACATTTATATAATACATCATGATCACCTAATAAAATTATGGGTATAAAAAAAGAATAGTATTCATTGAAATCACTATTCTTTTATATTTTTAATACTTATTTCACTTATTTACTTTGGTTGTAGTTAGATCCACTTAATTGATTTTGTCCTAATTGAACTAATCTTTTAGTGATTTCACCACCAACTGATCCGTTTGCTCTTGAAGTAGCATCTGGTCCAAGGTTAACACCAAATTCGTTAGCTATTTCGTATTTCATTCTATCGATAGCTTGCTTTGCACCTGGAACTACCATTTTTTTGTTTTGGCTGTTCATTATGTTCACCTCCTACACTAATAGGTTGTGAACAAATTATTTTTTCATACATTAATTTAATTGGGAATTTTTTCTAAAAATTAAATTTATTTTTTTGATTATTTATTTGAATGGTTTCTACAGTATTTATTGCTTCTTCTATTAAGGATTGATAATCAAATGTTTTTTCATATTCTATGCATTTTTCTAATTTTGGGTTAATGACGGGGTGTTTTGGTAAGAAGATGGTACAACAATCTTCATAGGGTAGAATAGAGGTTTCATAGGTATCTATCTTTTTAGCTAGTTCAATGATTTCTAATTTATCTAGGCAGGCTACGGGTCTGATTACTGGTATGTTCGTTACATTATTTATAACTTTCATACTAGGTAAGGTTTGGCTTGCTACTTGACCTATGGATTCTCCATTTATTAGGATAAGGCATTTTCTTTTGGTAATTATTTGTTCACTAATTCGATACATCATTCTTCTCATAATGGTGATCATATAGTCAGGATTGATATTTTTATAAATATTTTCTTGAATGTTGGTAAAATTAATAATATGAAGTTTGATATCAGGTTGGTAAGCACTTAGTTTTTCTACTAATTGTTTTACTTTATTTTTTGCCATAATAGAAGTATGAGGAGGAGATTCAAAGTAAAGACATTCTATTTTTATTCCTCTTTTCATAGCAAGATAACCTGCTACGGGAGAATCAATTCCACCTGATAACATTAATATTCCTTTTCCAGCAACACCAACTGGATATCCTCCTGCTCCTTTGATTTCGTTTTCATAAATATAGGTATTATTTTCACGAATTTCTATTTTTATTGTATAGTCTGGGTTATGAATATCTACTTTAATATTTGGAATGTTTTTTAAAAGTAGTCCACCGATGATGTTGTTAAATTCCATACTTGGGATGGGAAAATTTTTGTTGCTACGTTTGGTTTCTACTTTAAAAGTTTTAAATTGAATGTTCTTTGCAATTTCTAATACATTTTGTTTGATGGTATCAATATTATTATCTACTTTATTTGTAATTACTATACTGTGAATTCCAAATATTTTTGTTAATTTGTTGATAATTGGTTCTAGTTTTTGGTTATCTAATGGTTCAATGAACATTCTGACTCTATTTTTTTCTATTTTAATATTTTCTTCTTTTAAGGCTTCTTTTATGTTTTGATGTAATGTATTGATAAATAAATTGCGGTTTGCTTTTTTGGTAGTTAGTTCTCCATATTTGATTAAAATTATTTTTTTCATATTTTTCACGTCCTTACAACATTATAAGAATAATTTAGTTTTATGTCAATTCTTAAAATATGGTTTATTAAGAATTCATTTTTATGAAATGTTGAATTACTATTTTATTAAAAACTATAAGGTTACTGATAAAATTCTTTTCTTCATTGGTATTTTTTATTTTAATTAACTGATTGTTCTTGATTTTGATTTTGATATATGTTACTATATTTTCCAGAGAAAATGGGGGATATCTATGGAACATAATATTTGGAAGAAGGATGATGAAGAAGTCTTTGAACAGGCTTATTTAGAAGTGGATCATTATTTTGAAGATTTATATGAAAAATCTTTGAATGGTGATGACGTGGTGAATTTTGTTTATAGTGAAGGTTGTCATAATTTTTCTTTGGATGTTATGGAAGCGATTCGAGATAAACATATTCTTTTGATTCAAGCAGGTACTGGAGTAAAAAGAACTTTTGGCTATTTAATTCCTATTTTTTATATGATTCATAATAAGCCAGAATTTCGAGCTGTTATTTCAACTTCTATTTTATTTTTACAAAAGGAGTTACGAAAGGATGTTTATAAGGTTTCTAAGTTATTGAATATTAACATTCAGTT
>JALEZJ010000031.1 GCA_022772985.1 Erysipelotrichaceae bacterium
ACATAAATATCACTACCTTGAATTCATTATAAAGTATTTTTATAATAAAAGATAGGACTTACATTTCTAAAAAAATAGGTTATAATTGAAGTAAAAAAGAAATAGAGATTAAAATTCTCTATCTCGACTGTGAATAGTAACTAAAAAAATCTACATATAAATTCAAAACTAGAAAAATATTTCAGCAACTGTTGAAAAGAAACTATTTTTTTGATATACTTTATCTATAAGTGAGGGAATTTTATGAAAGAAAAATTAAAAAAAATAGAGAAAAAAAATTTAATAATAATTGGTGCCTTTTTGCTTTTAATTATAATTATTTTATTTGGTGGTGCTTTTATCTATAATAAGTTTTTTTACATTCGATCTTACTCTGAAATAGAGACAATTATGCTAAATGCTACTAAAAGTCATTTCGATAAACATCCTAACATGTTACCTAGCAATCTAAACGAAAGTATTACCATATCAGATAGTGATTTAGTTGCAGCAGAAGAAATGAAGAGTATTGCCGAATATTTAAAAGATGAAAACACTACTTGTCAAGGAAAAGTAACTGTTACAAATATCAATGGAAAATACCGTTATGTTACTTACTTAAATTGTGGAGAGGGAAAACATCAAACAAAGAAATTCATTGATTACATTAATGAAACCGTCCCAATCGTCGAAACCGGAAATGGTTTATACAATTTAAATAATGAATTAGTATATCGTGGAGATCAAGTAAATAATTATATTAAATTTTCAGGAAAAATTTACCGAATTGTAAAATTTACAGATGAACACCCTGTAATTATTTATACTGAAAAACTAGAATCTAGAGTTTGGGATAATCGCTATAATATAGAAAAAGAAGATAATTCTGGCATTAATGATTATTCTGTTAGTAGAATTCGAGATTATTTAAATGAATTATACCAAGGAAACACTTTAATCAGTGAAGAAAATAAATTATTAGTAACCGCACATAATTTAGGAATTGGAAAAAGAAATAGTAAAGATACCGATAAAACAGGAGCACTCGAAAATTCAGTAATATTAGAAAATCAATATATTGGTCTATTACAAATGAATGATTTTTTAAATGCTAGTTTAGATACCAATTGCACTAATACTACCAGTCCTTCTTGCTCTAATTATAATTACTTAGCAAAATATCTTTATAACTGGTGGACAATTACAGCTAGCAACGCTAATAGTTACAGAGTTTTTAGAATTGAATCTCGAGCAAATGTAACATCATGCAGTAGTAATGGATATATTAGACCTGTTTTATATTTAGCGAAAGATGCATTATATGTTTCAGGAAACGGAAGCAAAGATAATCCTTATATTATAAAATAGTAAAAAAGAAAGAATAAAACCTTTATGAAAGGAAATATTCTTTTTTTTGTTACTATTCAACAGCCAATTTAGAAGATTTTTTTCATATAAAAAGATTGTATTTCTAATTTACAATCTTATATTTCTTCTATTTTCATAAAATTAGTAACTTTTACACCAGTATTTGGAAATCCACCCGTAATAATAATTTTATCATGAGCATTTAAATCCATAAAAGCCTGTGCTTGTTTCTTTCCATCATTTACTACT
The DNA here is from genome assembly GCA_022772985.1 of Erysipelotrichaceae bacterium. Lineage (GTDB taxonomy): Bacteria > Bacillota_I > Bacilli_A > RF39 > UBA660 > RUG11198. The sequence continues at coordinate 1,597 of JALEZJ010000031.1, forward strand.
TCATCTGTAGAATTATACTCTTTTACAATAGTAGGATATACCCCATAATTAAGAGCCAAAGATTTTGCTACCTTAGCAGAAGGAACAGTTGCTAAAATAATAGAATTTGGTCTCAAATTACTAATTTCCATTGCAGTATGACCTGACATAGTAGCTGCTACAATTAATTTAGCATGAATTTCGTTACTTGCAGTTACTACACTATCAGCAATAATCGCTGTAACATCACCATTGTTATCTTTCTTAGTTCTGTTTTCATACCTGTAATAACTTTCAACTTTTTCACAAATCTCAGACATATTTTGAATAGTTTCAACCGGATAATTTCCCATAGTAGTCTCTTCACTAGTCATAATAGCATCACAACCAGCTAAAACTGCATTTGCAACATCTGTAACTTCTGCATTTGTAGGACGAATATTATTTTTCATACTATACATCATTTGAGTAGCCATAACAACTCTTTTTCCTTTTTCACGACATTTATCAATCATCATTTGCTGATATAATGGCAAATTTTCTACTCCTGTTTCAATTCCTAAATCTCCACGAGCAATCATAATAATATCAGATTCATCTACAATCTCATCCAAATTATCCATTGCATATTGAGTTTCAACTTTAGATACAATTGGCATATTTGGTTTTCCAAACTCGGCACATAATTTTCTAACTTCTCTGATATCATCAGCACAGTTAACAAATGAAATTGCTAAATAATCTCCATCATGTTCACACGCATATTTAATATCTTCTTTATCTTGCTCACTAACATATGGAACATCTAATTTAATTCCAGGAATACATACGCCTCTTCTACTTTTAATTTTACCACTATTCATAATTCGGCAAACTAATCCAGCAACAGAACCATTCTCGTCTTCTTCAATATCTTCTACTACCAATTTATAAAAACCATCGTCTAAAAGAATATTCATTCCCACCTTAATATCTTTTAAAATTCCTTTATAATTAAATGATATTGCATCTTTTGTTCCAAGAACATCTTCTTCAACAATTCGAATTGTCTCACCTGCAACTAATTCAATATAATCTCCATCAAACGTACAAGTTCTTAAATCTGGACCTTTCGTATCATAAAGAATTGCAATATTTGTTCCTAATTCTTTATTTGCCCTTTCAACTAACTCTTCATCTACTTTTCTCTCTTCTAATGTAGCATGTGAAAAATTAATTCTAGCTACATTCATACCAGCTTCAACAATTCCTTTAAACGCTTCCCATTTTTGCGTAGAAGGACCAATGCTACATATAATTTTTGTTTTTTTCATTAAACTACACTCCTTTTCTAACTCAACTATTGTACTACAGAATAAGTTTTATTGTCAACAAAAAAAATAGGATTTTATAAGAAGTTTTAAGAACCTATTTTCTAAAATACAAAAAAAGAAAAACCCCTGAGAAAAAAATGATACTCATCATCAAAAATAATAATAAACCATCTTTTACAAAAAGAAAAGAGTATTGAACTTTGTCAACACTCTGAACAACTTTATCAATCCACAAACTTATTTTCCCTTTTTATTCATCTAGACCACCATCAAGAATATCCTCTTGCTTACTATTATTTTCTTCTTTTTTCGAAGAAGTATCCTCTTGAGTATTATCTATAACACCACTATGATTATCCATATCAACATCTAATTCTTCTATAGTAACAGACTGATTTAAAATAGTTGAGTCATTATGATAAGTAATAGTATAAATAATAGTATAATCTCCAGCATCTAGCCTACTAACATATAATACCAATTCCTGATAATCTGTAAACGATTTCCCATTAACACTAAATTTTTCTTCTAAATCACTATTATTAGTAATATCTTTTCCATTATAAGTTACCGTATAACCATAATAAACATATTCATCCCCCTCTACAAAAGTAACCTTTGTCTTCCCCAATTTAGCAACTAATCCTTCTTTAGTATTAAGAGAATCATCCTCTTTTAAAGAAGAAGACGTATCAGTAGTTGTATTAGACGATGTGCTACTATTACTACTTCCTTGTGTTACTTTATGTACATAATTACTTGCCTCTTCCATTGTCTCTTCATCTAAAATCTCACCATCTATTACTTTATTAATTAACTCTGTAGCATAAGCAACACTTTCTTCATCTGGTTCCATTACATAAGATTTTTGAGACGGAACAGAATAAGTATAATTAGAAGAATCAGATCCATTTAAACTATTCGTAACAATATTCCAAGAATAATTTTTAGATAATTGCATTTTAATTAAAGAAGTTAATCGAGACATTTTCATATTAGTAACAAAGCTCCCATTTAAAGAATCTAACAACTTACTATACTTAGTAATAATCGCCTTACTAGTACATTTATCAAAAATAGCCCGTAATAAAGCTTGTTGATTTTTTACTCTTTGCCTATCTCCCAAAGCAAAAGCTTTTCTTTCCCTTGCAAAAGACAATGCTTCTTCTCCATTAACAGCATTATAACCTTTAGTATAATGATAATTATCAATAGAAGTAAAAGTATAATCTGAATAAACATTTACCCCATCAATTGCATTTACAATATTAATTACACTACTAAAATTGACTTTTACATAATAATTAATTTCAATATCTAACAAATCCTCTATAGTTTGAATAGACATATCAGTTCCATATAATCCAGCATGAGTTAATTTATCACGATAACCACTTTTACCATGTAATTGAACATAATAATCTCTCGGAATAGAAGTCAACAATATTTGTCTTGTAGCAGGATTCACACTAACTACCATATTAACATCACTTCTTGATACAGAAGAAATTTCACCATAAGTATCAATTCCACTAATATAAATATTAAAAGGTTCCTTTGTAACATTAATATCTTTGGAAATATCACTAGTCTTAGTAACAATCACAAAACTATAAATTTTACGTACCCTATCCTGAAATGCCTCATCATCATCTGTAATACTTTCACTTAAAATATCTAAATAAGAATCTTCTATTAAAATAGCATCTACTTTTTTCTCTAATAAAGCATTAGCTAAAGCATGCGTATCCTCATAACTAGTAGATTCTAGTTCTACTTTTCCTAAAACCTTATCTAGTGCTTTCTCACTTTCATTACTACCATCATCATAATATCCTAAATTCTTACCATCAATATCTTTAATCTTTTTATAAGGACTATCCTTTAAAACAACTACTGAATAATTATAAGTTTTATAATTTAAATTAAGACTACTTAATAACCCAGTAGTTTTATTAATATAAAAGCTTAACAAACTAAAGGCAAAAATTAGAATAACAGCAATCCCTAATCCTAATTTTTTCTTCTTTCCTCTTAACATAAAAAAAATACTAATCATATCTGCAAGCAACACAGCAACTAAAATCAATAATAAATAAATCATATTTAATATATTTAAATAAACAATTGAGCCTATAAAAAAAATAGACAATAATATCAAGATAAAAGAAAATATTTTATATATGAATAATTTCTTTTTCTTCTTTTGATTTTTACTCGACATAATTTCACCCCTACATGGAATATAGTAACATAAAGAAAAGAAGAAAGTCCATAACTCTCACTATTATATTTTTATTATACACTATTAGTGTAAAGTAAAATATCTAACACAGATAAACTATTATTTAAAAAATTTCTCTAAAATTTTAAATCCATTTGATAAAAAGTTCTTTAAATAATCATTCAATTTTAAACTAATTTCACTTGTAGTTTTAGTTAATTGATTAGAGTAATCTACTTGACTATCTTGTAAATATTGATTCAAATCAATATCTTTTCCTTCTTTTACATCCATTTCAAACTGTTTTATTTGTTCTTCCGTTAAATTTTTTTTATTCTGTAAATTATATTCATAATACCCAGATACTTCTATAAAGTAAGAAAATAAAAAAATAAGTATTATCAACATACAGAAAAATTTCATCATTTTTTTATACTTCATTTCTATTCTCCCTTAATTTGTTTAAACAAAACATCCGCCAAAGCATTCATAGTATTATAAACTTCTTCAATAGTATTATCAACACCGCCAACCTCAATCAATAAACAATTAGGACTCAAATCTTGATTATAAATACCATTAACATTCATTCCTTGTTTTTGCATAATTCCCCTAGATAAACCAGAATAATATTTTTCTAATAAAAGATTTAAATTAGTAGCAAAATTATAATTAGCTTGCCAATTTGCATGTTCCATTCCGATCACAAATAACACCTTAGCATACTTTTTATCCCCGATCGTAACAGTGGTATAGTCACCAGAAACACTATCTCTATGAATATCAATATAATATGTTAAAGTAGAATACTTATTTTTCTTTTCTTCCATAAGACTTCTAGAAGCTTGATAAGAATATGCATAATTCCAACCATTTTTGGATAAAATCTCACTCATATTAGCTTCCTCTACAATAGTTGGTAAACCTAACTTATTTAAGTTCTCCCTTAATACATAACTAGCCATCAAAACATTTGGTGTAATTCCATAAATATTCAAATTTTCCCCACTATAATTTTCTAATTGATGGGTATTATAAAGATAAATAAGTGGACTCTCCGTATTTGTTGGATTAGGATCTTCTATATAATCACTAATTTCTTTTAACTCTTCCATATTACTATAATCATCATTATATTCTAACGAAATAGTTTCCACTTCTTGTTCCGACTTTTGCTTCCCATATTCTAAAATACTACCATTCAAAAGAGTAACAGGCTTAGTAAAATCAATATTTAATATAAATTTCATCGTAGCATTTACTAAATTAGTTGCTTTATAACTACTTAAAATATTCGCATTCCCAGTAGAAACCAAAAGATTAATAAATTCTTCATTAGAAACCGTTTTATTTGTTTTCAAAGAATAGTAAAAAGTATAACTAAATCCAACATAAATCAAAAGAATATAGAATATAAATTTAATTTTTAAAAATCTTTTTCTCTTCTTCGTATTTTTTAAATTCATATGCTTATGTGCCATAATATCACCTTACTATAAGTATATAAGAATGAATCTAAAATATTGTCGATTTAATAAACCAACAAAAAAAATAGTATCTTCTCATTTTTAAATACTATCTTTCATTCCAAAATCCTTTTTTACTTTTTAAATAGACTCTTAGCAAATCCACCAGTTTGAGCATAAAGTACTTCTTCCTCTGACTGTTTCAAGTTTTTAGCCATTTGCTCATTAAAATCAACAAAATATTTACTATTATGATCAAAATCTAGACGTTTTCCTACATCCACCCCATCTTGATCAATCAAAATATTTAAAACAGTAACACCTTCCGATGTTTCATTGATTCTCTCTATTACATAAAGTTTCTCATCACCATAAAATTCAGAAGAAACAGGAGAAATAGTTAAAATATTATTTCCCATAATCTGATTTCTTCTTTGATTATATAAAGAAAAAACAAAATTATAATGATGAATACTCATTAAATTATCATTTATCTTTTCTATCCATTTAACATTCTGAAATGTTTGACATAATTCCCATCTTTCATTTACTCGCTTAAAAAATTCACAAGAATCATCCAAACTTCTTAATATATAATAACTATTTAAATTAGCAAAAAAAATTTCATCATTTAAAGACAATTGATTAATAAGTTTCCCAGTTTGATCAAAAATACAAGTAAATTTACCAAATCCTTTCCCATCAGGACTTCCTATCAAATAAGCAGTCTTTAAAATATAGTAATTTTGCTTATTTTCAAGCATGATTTTAGGAAGTTTTTCTAAATAACAATGATTTTGAATAAGCATTTCCCCTAACTTATCTGCAAAAATTTTTTTCATACTAGTCTGTTTCTCTACTTCGAATAAGAAATTCTTCATCAACCGTTCTTTTATCCTAAAAAGAAACAACACATCTTCTAAACAAATAGAAGAATAATCCATATCATAATTTAACAATTCTAGAATTTGTTCTATTTCTTCTATTAATTTATTTTTAATTTCTTCAGTCATTTTTTTCATCTACTTTTCTACTTTATTATTATTATTTTTTAAGTTCTAATTGATAAATAACCTTTTTCCTCTGTTCTCTTATTTCTGCTTCCTTATTTTCTTTTATTAAATTATTGATAACCTCTAAATAAATTTTTTCCAAAGCAACATTTTGATCAGAACCTTCTTTAAAAGAAACAGAATATGTAAAAGAACGAGCCAAATCAAAAACAGGGCTTACAATCATCCCAACTCGATCAATAAAGAAATTTAATTCCGCAACATTATCCTGTTCTTTTATTACCTTTTTTACAAAATAATATTCACCTGGAACTACATTTTTAAATTGCGGATATTCTTTATGAATCTCTTTTATATTTCTTAATATAATCTGAAATGTTTTTTTATTATAAATTACACTATCTTCTTGATTTCTTATTTCAATTAATTGGTAATTAATCGGATAAACAGAAAGAGCATTAGAAAAATAGTATTTATTCTCTACTCTTCCATCCACTACCTTCATATGATTACAATAAGATTTTTCATACAAATCCTTCCCTAAAATATAAAAATTATTCAAACTTATCTATATACATAACATCAATATCAACATACCCATCAATTCCATCAATTTTACCATCACTACATACTTGCCACATTACATAATCTTTATCATAATCATTATTTTTAGTATAATAAGCTAACCAAGTAGTATAATTCTCTTGATACCAAATGGTATCTAAATAATATTTACTAGAATATAGCATAGATTGATAACCATTCTTTTCTACTTCTTGCAAAAAAGAATTAGCAATTTTATTTAATGTATGAAAACTGATATGAAAACTTGTAAAAGTATTCCAATTTTCCCAATCAAAAGCAATAGGCAAAGTAATATCATAATCTTTTACTTTTTGAAGTACCCATCTAGCTTGTTTTTGAGCCTCTTTTTCTGAAGTAGCATAAGAATAAAAATAAATACCTACCTCTATACCATTTCGCAAAGCAGCATCAATATTTTCATAAAAATTAGGATCAACACTAATTTCTCCACCCTTCTTTTTTTGGCCACCTACTTTTAACATAACAAAAGAAACCCCTTGTTCTTTTAGTCTAGAAAAATCTACTTCTTGTTGCCACTTAGAAATATCTAAACCTATTCTAGTATTTTCTTTCTTGTATTTTTTATAAATATCCTCAAAATTTGTATAAGTTAAATTTTGAGAATGATTAGACAGCGTACGCTTTTGCTCTTCTATTACATGTAAACTAAATTCCCTTGTAGTAATATTTTCACTCTGATCAATAGCAATAATCTTTAAATCATATTTTCCAACTTTACTCAAATCATACTTTCCAACAATATTACAAGTTACTTTATCATCATAATCATCAGCACAAAAAATATTATCCATAATATCGGTCAAACTATCTTTTTCTACAATATATGGATTATCCACTACAACAATGGGAGCAGTTACATCTTTAACTTCAATTTCAAAGCTTTTTCTTACTACAAAACCATATCGATTGCGATAAGAAAGAGAAACTTTCTTCTTTCCCACTTCCGATGTATCAATTTGATAATTATCCACTACCTCTCCATTTAATTTAAAAACAAAATCCATAACATAAACTTCTTTTCTAAATTCACAAGTTAAATCTTTTTTTAAAATTACATCTTCTTTATTAGTAATATAAATCATTCCCATAAACAAAATAAATACTATCAAAAAAAGTACCATTATCAATATATTTATTTTCTGATTCCAATGGAAAGAATTAAAATATTTTTTCATCTTCCACCTCAATTTCTAATTACTTTCTTTTTATTATATCATAGCAAAAAGAAAATGAATACTCTAATTTCTAATATACTAAAGTATTCATACTACATCAATTTATATAAAAAGAAAAATCTATCTAAGTATTCTTCTTATTTTTCTTTTTAGATTGCACTTTCTTAACCTTTTTCTTTCTTCTTCGCATTAATTTGAATGAATAAAACATCAAAAGTAGTGCAATGATAATAAGAGCATAAAGGATTGGATGATAATATTCAATCTTACTATCTAAATAAACATCATACGTAGCCAATTCTTCATTTCGATAAGTTACTGTAATCGTTCCTAATTGATCCCCCTGTTTCATTCCATACTTTAACTCTTCTATTCCATTATATTCATATTTTATTTTATTTTTACGAATATCATTTTCTAAATAAAGATATTTATCTTCTGTAGCTTTTATTTCATAGTTTTTAACTTTTCCCCATTTGATAGGAATAGTAGCCAAAACAGTATCTTTCTTCATTACTTGCTGATAACTATAAGTACTACTATAATAATTATAAATTTCTAACGTATCTCGCACCGCATTAGATCTACTTGTCGTATCTGCACCTAAAGTTACTAGCAAATAAGAAACATCATCAATGGTAGCAGTAGAAGCTAAACATAATCCTGCCCTATCTGTAAAACCACTTTTAGCACCTGTAATATCAGTAGTATCTAGACCATAGGATCTAGAATAACTAATTAAAGTACTTTTTACCGTCTTGTTTAAACACGAAATAGTATATTCTCTTGCTTCAAATATTTCCTTGAATGTTTCATTTTTTAGACTATATATTAATAATTTGGCTAAATCACTTGCAGTAGAATAATTTTCTTCACTATCCATACCAATTGGATTATCAAAATGAGTATTTTTTAAACCTAATTCTTGAGCTTTCCCATTCATTAATTCCACATACTTAGAAATACTTCCACTTACATGAATAGCTAGTGCATTTGCAGCATCAGCACCACTTGGTAACATTACTCCGTATAACAAATCCAGAACGGTAGGAGCATCTCCTATCTGAAATCCTACCTGTGTATATTCTTCTATTCCCTTTAATGCTTCTTTCGTAATAGGTACAGTCTGCTCCAAATTATCTACTTGTTCGATTGCCGTAATCGTTGTCATAATTTTAGTTAAACTGGCAATTTGTACCTGTTCATTACTATTTAGTTCATATAATATGTTTTGATCATTCATATTATATAATATCACATTTTTAGAAGTAATATTGAATTCTTCTGCATAAACAAATTGAAAGTTAAAAACAAGCCAAATTATTAAGATTTTTACTACTTTCTTCCTCATATTCTTCTTCCCTACTTTCATAATAAGTATACCATATTTTTTTATAATTAGATAAAAAATATTTTTAGAAGCATTCTAGAAAAATAGCACCAAATTTACCCCTTCAATTTCAACAAATAAAAAAAAAGAAAATAAATTTTTCCTATTTTCTTAAATTTCTAGTATAAATATTCTCTTTCATATATTGTGAAACTACTGGCACGTTCACAAAGTCAGCTAATCCCTCTATTTCTGGATTATTCTGATATTCTTGATATGCTCTTTTTAAACATTCTCTTTCTGTCGATATAGCTGGTAAAACACTTCTGTGACTTGGAATATCATATTGTTCCAAAAATGCATTTTTCAATAATTCTTCCATCTCATCAAAAGAATATCCTTCCCTTAATAAATCAATATATCTTGCACTTTTAAAAACGAATTCCATCTCTTCTTTTTCTCTTTTAGAATAATCAGAATTTTTTTCTAAAAAAGTTATCACGTTTTTAAGTACTAGCCAGTCTGAACGATTACTATTTCTTTCTTTTAAAAATGGCATAATTTTTCCAGTTTCCAGATCGATATAATAGATAATTTCTAAGTTATTTTGCATAAACACCCCTTCTTTCGGTTTCTTAACTATATCATAATCTATTTCATATTGCAAGTATTTTTTACTTAAATTCACTAAAAAGTTATTTATTTTTTTTCAATAATAAAAAAAATATTTTTTCAAAATTAACACATTAGTTTATCAATAATCGTTCTATTTACCAAAATAGATACAAAAAATATTAAATATACTTTAGAAAACAAAAGAAAAATAGAAAGAATTTTTATTGATTTATTATTTTCTTTCTATTTTTTATTTAATTGCTGTTACAAATGTTGTAGAATCTACATTATCACTTCCAAAACCTTTGTATTCATTACTTAGATTAGTTAATGCATCAATTCTGTTGGTAATAGTCTCTAACTGATTTGCATAACTAGATAATTTTTGGATTCCCTCACGATGATAAGTAGAAATTCCTGTTTTTAAATTAGTAGTACCAGAATATAGAGTATTAGCTCCATCTCTTAATGTAATAGATCCTTGATATAACTGTTCTACTCCACTTCTAATCTGATTTGTACTAGAATATAATGTATTCGTTCCAATTTCTAATTTTCTTAATGCATCTTTTAAATTACTAACTAATCCCTCAATCATTTGACTCGTTTTGGTTGTAGTAGTAATTGTTTGATCAATCGCATTGTTGTTTAAAGTAAGAAGTCGTATCATCTTGGTATTACCATCATAGGTTTGTTTATAAGTTTTTAAACTTTCTGGTAGTTGTTCTAAAGATACTATATCGATATCAATTCCGCTATTTGCAAATAAATTTTTAATCTCTATATTAGTGCCTGTTAGAGTATCAATCGCTTGATTGTTTCCACCTTTTAACCCAATTAAACTAGCTATGTTTCCTTCAGTATTGCTATTTTGTAACTGGTTTTGAGCAGTATCTAAAGCAGTAATTACTTGTTTTAATCCATCTTCTAATTCTATCTCTCCATTTTCTAATTGTTTCATGTAACCAACAACATTTGCTAGATTGTCACTGATTTCTTTCGATCCACTCGCTAATTTACTAGCTCCTTCTTCCAAACGATTCATTCCACTTTCAATCGTATTCATATTCGTCTCTAAACTATCTACATCACGATAAATAGAATTTAATTTCTCAAAAACATCAAAATCCTCTCGATCAATTAATTTTGGAGTAGCAACTAGATAAATGGTATGTTCTTTAAATTCTTTCGTATCATAAGAAATGATAATACTATCCATCTCTTTAAATTCATCCATTCCTAGACTATCATATAATCCAGGTGTTGCAAGAGATATCATCATATTTCTAGATCCTGTATTTATTACTCTACCATTTGATACTTCTATATTAGAGTTTGTTTTTCCAGACAACATTGTCCCAGCAGTTACTACAAATGGTGTATATAAAGTCTCTTGATGACCATTTACAAATACTTCATGTTCCTCTTTATTTACAAGTTCTATGATAATTTTAACTGTTCCTTTTTTACCAACCATTTCTTTAGAAGTCATTTCGATTCCATCTAAATAATATTTTATATTGATTTCTATTGGTAACTCTTTTTCAATTTGTCCTTGATAGAAAATTTCTTTTCCCTTATTATTCCATGTAATATTTTTTCCTTGAATTTGAAATTTCTCTTTTCCATTAATATTTAAAATTTCTTTTAACTCCGTCATATCCTCTATTGTATCTTCTGATGCATCATATAAATGATTGACAACCGTTGTTTTATATAAATTTTGATTGGTATGAAACGTTGTATAGACCGTTTCATCTTTAGTCATCGCCTGTATAGAATTTGGCATTAACATCATCATTAAAGCAAAAAGTGAAATCATTCTTTTTTCTCTTTTTTTCATGTTATCGAACCTCCTTTAAATCTTTTGTCGTTTTTCTAATCACTTTATCAAATACCAGTAACAAACTTGGCAATATTAGAATTACTACTAACATACTAATGATAGAACCACGAGATAATAAGTTACAAATCGCCCCAATCATATCTATTTTAGAATATAAGTAAACCCCAACCGTTGCTGCAAAGAAACAACATGCACTTACGATAATAGAAGGAACAGTACTAGCTAAGGTATTTTTCATAGCTACCATTTTATCTTGATTTTTCGTACGTTCCTCTATATACTTAGTAGACATTAAAATTGCATAATCAATCGTCGCTCCTAATTGAATGGTACCAATTACAATCGATGCAATAAACGGAAGAACATCTTTACTATAATAGGCAATACTCATATTAATAAATATGGCAAATTCAATCGCAATTACTAAAATAACTGGTAAAGATATAGATTTTAAGACCAAAAGCATTAAAATAAAGATAATTATAATGGATAAGGAATTTACATTTTTAAAATCTTCATCACTAATACTAGTTAAATCTTTCATCAGTGGTCCTTCTCCGGCGATAATAGCATTTTTATCATAGCTTTTTACTAACCCAGAAATGATATCAATTTGATCATTTAATTCATTCGATGCAATTTCATAACTAGAATTTAATAAAACTAATTGATACTGATCATTTTCCATAAATTTGATAAGTTCCTCTGGTAACATATCTGTTGGAAGTCCAAAATCTAAAATTGTTGTAGGTGCTAAGACGAAATCAATTCCTTCTACCTTTTGCAACTCTTCAGTTAGTTTTGTAACTTCATCTGTTTTCATATTTTTATCAATTAAGATAATTTCTGGGGAAACAATATGATATTTTTCTTTTAACTGGCTATTAGCAATAGAAGAACCTAAAGACTCTGGAAGTGATTTATCTAGTTTATAGTAAACTTCCACGTTCTGATTTCCATACCAAGCAGGAATTAATAATAAAATAAATACAATTAAAATGATTTTGTAATGTTTAATAGAAAACTCTTGAACTTTTTTAAATTGTGGTAACCATACCCTATGTTTGGTTTTCTCTAATAGATGATCAAACACCAGTAGCAAGGCTGGGAATAAAGTTAAAACACAAACTAAGCCACAAACCACTCCTTTGGCCATGACTAATCCAATATCTCTCCCTAAGGTCAAGTTCATCGAACATAATGCTAGAAAACCTGCAATAGTTGTTAAGGAACTACCCACGACAGACTTAAATGTCTCTTCAATAGCTTTTTCCATAGCTTCTTTTCGATTCATATATTCTTCTTTGGCATGTTCATATTTGTGATATAGAAAAATAGAAAAGTCTGTTGTAACCCCAAGCTGAAGTACTGCACTAATAGCTTTAGTAATATAAGAAATTTCTCCTAAGAAAACATTAGTTCCCATATTATAAAGAATAGCAACACCAATATTTCCTAATAATAAAATTGGTACCAAATAAGAGTCTGTTGCAATGGTTAATACTACCATACATAAGAGAACTGCAATCACTACATAGGCTGCTGTTTCTTTTTCAGATAAGTCTCTTGTATC
>JALEZJ010000076.1 GCA_022772985.1 Erysipelotrichaceae bacterium
ACTAATAACCTTATTTAAAACATTCTTACTCTTAATAAGTTCCCCATAAGTCTTTAAAAGCATCGCATTATTACCGCTATCCTTAAGTAAAATAGTTGTATAACTACTATATAAAGGTTTTTGAATAATCGCACTATAAAATACACTTAAACCAAGCCCTAAAAAAACAAAAAGAATAATTATAAACATCTTACTAATATAATAATGAAATAATTCACCTAAATTAATCTCTTCCATAGTATCACTACCCTCTACTTTATAATTATAACCTAAATAAAAATTTAATACAATCAAAAAAAGAGCATTCCAGATTTAAAAAGTAAAGATTCTTCGTCATAATAATTAAGAATAAATAATTAATATTATAAATAAAAAAACACATACAAATATTAAGTATATGTCTTAAAAATTGCATTTTATAAAAGACTTTCGAAAGTTTTTAATATTTCAGATAATGTAAATATGATATGGATCCATTATCAAAAATATTCTATTTCACTATTATAATTACTATATTCTTTTGTTAAGATTTAATCATTTTTTTTAAATATAAATTTATTTTTTTTATAGAGTCTAAAACTAATTTGTCTTTCAAAATAATTAACATAACAAAATAAACTAGTACACATTCTATAAAAATTATTATTGAAGTAAAATAATTATCTGGTAAATTACTAGTTGTTAAATAACAACATAAATACATGCATAAACCAGCGCAAAAATATTTAATAGAATTTTTAAATATCTTTTTTAAATCTAAATTTTTTCTAATAAATAACATTTGAAAAATAACAATAGATATTTCTCCTATAAATGAAGCAATTATTGCTCCAACTGATGAATAATATTTTATTAAAAATATATTTAAAATAAAATTTATTCCAGCTCCAATAAATAACGATATCACATAAATTTTTTGTTTTCCGACTGAAACCAAATATTGCATTCCGAAAACATCATCCAAGCCTTGAAAGATTAAGATAAATCCACTTAATTTTAACAGTATCGAAACTTTAGCGAAATCAGGACCAAAAAACCATGGAACAAAACTATCAGATATACACATTAATCCAAAAGCCATTGCTATTGAAACACAAAAAACATAAGTTGATGATTTTTCAATAAATTCTTTTACTTTTTCATTTTCATTTTTCTTATGAGCAGCAACAATTTGTGGTAATAATACTACTCCAAGAGCAAGTACAACTTTCAATAGTACAATATTAATTTTTTGTGCTTGCTCATAATATCCATTTTCTATAAAACTTCCAGTAATATTACCTAGCATAGTTTTGTCTAATAACGTATAAATTGAAGTTGCTATTGCTGGAAGAAAAAATATAGAACCATTTTTCAAATCATACTTAATCTGACTAAAATCAATTTTTGATTTAGAAACATATTTTCCTAAATCAAACCATAATACTGCAAATGTAATAAATGCAATCATACTACTTCCTAATGTATACAAATACAAATCTTCTGGTTTATGAATAAATAATATTACAAATAATAAATCAATTAATTTCAGAAAAAAACCTCTGATTGTTATCTTTTTAAATTCTTCTATTCCTTGATAGAACCATCCAATATTCAATGGAACATTTAACAAATGAAAAATAAGTAAAAGAAGAATAGTTTCATTTGAATTAAATTTACAAAATATTAAATATACTATTATTGTAAAAAATGTAAAAATTGTTTTAATTATTTGAATTGACCAAAACTTTTGAGCAAGTTTGCTTTTGTCATCTATATAAAATGATATTTCACGTCTTCCATAAACATCAAATCCAAATGTAGCAAATATTACAAAATAACTAACAATAGAGTATGCATAGCTATATTCGCCAATACCGACAACACCCAAGCTACGGGATAAAAAAGGCATTGTTATTAGCGGACTAATTACAAGTAATATTTGATATATAAGATTATAAATATAATTTTTTGTTATCTTATTTTTACTCATACTATACCACTACTTTCTTAGTACTTCTTTTTTCAAAGAAATAACCGCCAAAAAATAATAATACCACATTCATAAATATATTAGGTGCAAAACTTTCAGTAAAAATATAGATAATAAATAATGTTGATATAACAGCTCTTTTAACATCTTTATTCTTTTTAATATTCTTATTAATAGTAATTAACCAATGTAGTAATAATAACATACCAGCTATTCCAAATTGTACAAACACATAAATATATCCATTATCAAATAATAACTTTTCTTCCCCAGACATATTAACTCCGAATATAGTTGGATTATAATGAGTTAGGTAATAATTCGAATACAAAATTCTTCCATTCAAAAAATAATTCAATTTATTAAATAATTCTATTTTTCCATAAAGTATTGCAGAAAAAAAAGAAAATAATACCAAAAATATTAGTAAATAATTTGGAATAGAAACTAATAATTTATCTGCTTTTTTAGTTTTTGAAAGTATTGTTAGCAGTATTAATAAAAATACTAAAATAACTCCCGTTCTTGAACCTGAATAACTAAATATAAAAAGATTTATAATGCTCATCAGTAGATAATCTAACACTTTTAAATTATTATATTTTACATAAATTGCCAATGCCATCAAAATAAACAAAGCCAAATGTAATGAATTAGGATGATTAAATCCTAGACTATACCTCGTTTCAAATCCTCCTGCACGCCACATTGATAAAGATGTATTTTCAATTATGCCAGTAAGTGCTAAGAATACAACTGAAAAAAACGTAATAAGGCGTATTTTGTACATACCATCAAAAACTTTTTCTGTATCAATATTTTTCATTCCGGATATGCAGATGCATGTAAGAAATAATGTGGGTTTTTTGGTAAAAAGCATGGTAACACCACCTATTAACATTATTATTAAAATATAAAGAAATTCTTTTTTTGTATAATTATCTAATAATAGCTTTATAGCCATCATAGCTAAACCAATGACTAAAAGTACTAAATATACTTTACTGTCATTATCCAATCCAATGCCCTTACAGAAAACGTTTAAAAACAAAAATATATAGAATAAAGAATCATATTTAACTTTAATCATTCTCTTTAACCGCTCCTTTATTCTTTCT
Organism: Erysipelotrichaceae bacterium; assembly: GCA_022772985.1. Lineage (GTDB taxonomy): Bacteria > Bacillota_I > Bacilli_A > RF39 > UBA660 > RUG11198. The sequence goes on from JALEZJ010000076.1 coordinate 3,091, forward strand.
TAAATAATAATCTTCCATTTTTTGTGCTTCAACTTTTATATCAAATCCAGCTTTTTTTATATAGTCGGTCATATCAATCCTATCATTACAATCATATAATGCTATTGCCAACTCTGCCCATTTTACAATACCATAATCAAGTGGAACTCTTTTAATATTATTTGTTATTTCGACAGATTTAGGTAATCCAGTAGACGTTAATACAGGTAAACCTGAAGTTTGAGCTTCGATTGCAACAATACCAAGTCCTTCATAAATTGAAGGAAAAATAAATAAATCCATTGCCTGATAAATTTCATTTACGTCTTTCCTATTTGTCAAAATAATAACATCATTTTCTAATTTTAATTCATTGATTTTTGCTAATATCAAATTATTTGGATCACCATTACCAACAAGTAATAATTTGACATTTTCTTTTGTCTTTTTTATTTCATTAAATACTTCAAGTAAAAAAATATGATTTTTTTCTGGTCTAAATCTTCCTACGTGACCAACAACAAAATTATCATTGATTTTAAGATTTTTCCTTATCTTTGTTCTATTATATTTATTATATTTAAATTTTTCTGTATCAATTGAATTATTTAAAATCAAAAAATCTTTGTTTTTAAATAAATATTCACCAGCTTCTTTAGAACAAGCAATAAAATCAGTAGCATATATTAAATATAATTTTTGCATGATTTTTTTTAAATATTTTTTGTAATCGTTCGTCATATTATTACTATGAGAATGTGCAATTCTAATAGGCACACCACAGCTCTTTGCTGTTTTTAGTACGAAATAGCCAATGCTATATGTATGAACATGAATAATCTTATAATTATTTTCATGAATAATATTTTTTAAAGTTTTTTCAAATTTAAAAACATTTTTGCTACGTCTAAAATTTGTATAATAAATTTTTCCACCAAGAGAAATTATTTCATCATCGTAAAATTCTTTATCATCATACTCAACTAAAAAATCAAACTGTATTTTATCTCTGTCTATATTTCTATAGATATTCATTAATAATGCTTGAGTACCTCCTGCTTCCATTCTTTGAAGTACATGCAATACTCTAATTGGTTTATACATTACACTCACCACATTCTTTTATTCCCAAAAAGGGTTCAAATGATTACCAGCGTTGGTATGTATTATTTCGCCAGAAATACAAACTGATGCATCACTAAGAAGAAAGCAAGCCACTTCAGCTATCTCTTCAGGCAAAAATACTCTATCAGATGCACAGTCTCTATAATAATTGCCATCGCTAGTATCAGCGTATTCTTTTGTCATTTCACTTGCTGTAACACCAGGAGCTATAGCATTTATCCTTATTCCTTGTTTATAAACTCTTCTAGAAATTGCCCTAACATAACTATTTAAGGCGTTTTTTGTTAATCCATAAGGTATATCATAACACTGATTTCCAGTTTCAGATGACATCACTAATATATTTCCATTTTGAATTTTATTTTTTTCTAAATAATCCAAAAATCGCTGAATAAGAAAATAAGTAGATTTAAAATTTGTTTCAAATTGTTTATCAAAAGATTCTATAGTCACATTTTTATAACTATTTTCATGTAAAGATATTCCAGCATTACATACAAGAGTATCAATTTTGCCATTTAATTGTTTACTAATCTCTTCAAACAATTTATTATAATTTTCAATATCTATAATATCAAATTTAATGTATTTTAAATTTTTTCCTATTTCATTTACTGCAGCAGATAATTTTTTTTCATTTCTTCCAATAATTACAACGTTTGCGCCTTCTGAAACAGCTTTTTTTGCTATTGCCTTTCCTATACCACTTCCCCCTCCAGTAACTATTATATTTCTTCCTTTCAACAAATTATTATAGCTAACGTTTTCTACTGTAATATTTACCTTTTTGTCATTAGTGGACGAAAGAATAAATTTTGCTATTTTTCTTAATTTAGATTTAAAACTCATATAATCCCTACTTTTTAATACCTATTTTTTTAGCTAATTTTTCTGCCTTTTCTTGACCAATTGTTTTTTTAATAAATTCCTTGCTTTTTCTAACTGTTTCGGACTTAAAATCTTTTGGTCTACTCAAATCATAAAAACTATATATTTCTTCTGCATCAGATTTCATTTCTGTAAAAACCTCTAAAAATACTGGTTTATCATTATTTTGTGAAAAAAATGTTGTCATAGCTTCATCCAATTCCTCTTTATTGCTTGCTGAAATATATTTAAAATTATTGGATTCAACCCATCCCTTTGCTTTGGTATGATGTCTTGCTGTTGTATGTAAATCACTATATTCATCCTTCCACATGCGATTAAAATAAAATTCAGATCCACCCTCATTATTAATAAGTATTATATGAACATTTGAATTTATGCAATTTAATCTTGTTGCATTCATATCATAAAAATATGCCAAATCTCCAATAATAAGATATGCTTTTCTATCTTTATTTGCAGCTGCTTGTCCTAAAAATGAGGATAAACTTCCATCAATGCCATGTGTACCAATATTAGCATAAGTAGTAATGTCTTTATTAATTTTAAAGAAATTAGTAATTCTAATACTATCATTAATACTTAAGTGTAAAATAGAGCCTTCTGGTATTCTTTTTACAATTTGCTCTATTGCATATATATGTGAATAATTATATTGAGGATATATAACAGAATCTACGTATTCCTTAAGTCTATTAAAGTATTCTTTATTATTTCTTTTATTAGAATATTGATTCATTTTATCGAAAAAATCAATTGGTGAACATTCAAATATTGTATCTAATGACTTAAATAAATCAACAACTCTACCATCTTCTTGGATTAAATAGTGTTTTGTATTCTTATAGAATTTTCTAAGTTGTTCCTTTATTCCAGAAAAAACATTTCCACCAAAAGATATAATTATATCAGGAACATATTCTGAAACTTTCTTTGTTGTAGCATATCTAGGATCCATTACAATATTTAAATTTAAACCATAATCATATCCAATATTAGACATATATTCGGTAGATACTGCACAATTAAATTTTTTAAAAAACTCTTTTAATTTAGCGTCCAATTCTTTATTTGGTAAACCTTGACCACAAACAACTAGAATATTCTTTGCAGATTTTAATTCATTATAATATTCTTTCCAAACATTTTCGTTATCATTAATACATATTCTATTAATTTTTTTGACATCCGGTAATTTCTTAACATTAAATGAATTATTGTATGATTTCATAGGAATATTAATATGAACCGGACCTTTACCATGGTGATCTAACTCTAAAAGAGCCTCATTTATCAATCTTTCGCAAAAATATTCATCATCTTCATCGTTTATAATTGGTAAATTAACAGACTTTTTTACATGTCTATCATACATTCCAACTTGATCTATCATTTGATCTTCCCATTGACCAAGCATTGATGGATTTCTATCACTTGTAAGAACAACAATCGGAACACCTTGATAATATGCTTCAGCTACTGGTGGCCAATAATTACACGTTGCAGTAGATGAAGTACAAGAAATAACCACTGGTTCATTTAATTCTTGTGCCAACCCTAAAGCAAAATATCCGGCACTTCTTTCATCCACTATAGAATAGCACTTAAAGAATGGATCCTTTTCAATAGAATGAACAAAAGGTACATTTCTGCTTCCTGCAGATAACACACAATTTTTAATATTGTACTTCTTCAATAACGCTATAATCTGTTGATATGTTTTTAATTCTGTATACATACTAAATATTCTCCTTTAAATATTTCATAGTTTGTTTTTTTTCATCACGTATTATTTTATTTGTATTTTTATAATCAATATTTTTATCCATTAATTTGCTTAATTCTTCGACATCATATGTAATTCTATCTCTTAAATTAAGTTTTTCTAATAAGAAAGTTAATTTTTCTTCATTACCATACGAATTTTCTTTACTTTTTCTAACTAAAGTAATAAATGGCTTATTATTAATAATCGAAAATATACTACCGTGAAAAGTATCAGTAACAATGCATTCTGCATTTTTAAAATATGATAAAACTTCAAATGGAGAACAATCAATAAATTTATCCGCAAAAGGTTGTGCTCCTCCAATTGAATACACTTTTAATTTTTTTGATTTGGCATATTCTTTTATCTTCTTTGCTTCCTCATTTGAAATTCTTCCATTATATGCATAAAGAATCATGTACTTTTCTTTGACATTAATATCAGGTATCAGACTAGAATTCATATAATCATAAACTAACACAGGGTCTAAATTTATAAATGGTTCTTCATTTGTCAAGTTATTAACAATATTAAAACTATTCTCGTCCCTAACTGAAATTTTATCTATATCACATAATAATTCTTTTATTTCTTCGGTTTTAGCATATTTATTTATTTTTTCTATTGTTGTATTACCAAATGATGCCGCATAAGTAATAACTTTTTTAGCATTATTATCTTTTCCTAATAATTCTAAAGAATATCCAACATTACCATTTGATTGAATTAAATTAAAAACCTCATCACTTCCAATAACTAAAGTGTCTAATTTAGGATTATAGTTAGGAGTAGATGTTAAATGTAATTCAGTTAAATACTTATTAAAATTTTTCTTATGTAAAATATACTGTATCTTATGTTTAATACACGCTTTACCACTCAATGCTTCTAATCCTTTTTTGAATTTTCCATTGCTTTTAGTTGAATCTTTAATTATTGGTTCGGCCACATGATAATCCACAAATTCCACTTCTGCCCCCAGACTTTTCAAAATTTCTTTTAATGCATATGCCTGAAGAAATGAACCATAATTTTTAATTCTTTGCATTGACAATATTCCGACTTTATTCATATGCAAATCAAATCAGCTCCTTATAATATTTTTTCTATCTCTTTTATCAATCTTTCATTAAATTTCTTATTATTTGAATGATTTTTATTGATAAGATTTTTTATTTTTACGTTATAATTAACTATAGAATCTCTAATATCTTCATCTGTCTCAGCAACAATTATGTTTTTCATTCTTTTTTCTACTTCTCTAGAAAATTCCAATTGATGATCATTAACATGTTCATTAAAATCCTTTTTTCTGGGAACAACAACTGGTATTTTCCCAATTGATAATGGAGCAATGAATGAGGCTGGTCCACCGTGGGTAACAACTATTCTAGCTTTTTCAATGTTTTCTTGCATTTGTTCATAAGGAATTAATTTCTCTGCTTTATAATTTTTAGGTTCATAATCAGTATAACCCTTTTGGCAAACAATTTCCTCATTTATTTCTCCTTTTTCAACCATTTGATCTATGCATTTAAGAAGTCGATTAAATGGCTGTTCATGAGTTCCAACAGTAATAAATATCATAAATAATCCTCCTAAAAAATACTTCCTAAATTAATTGATTTTTTGTACACATTTTTCATTTCGTCCCATTGAACAATAAATTTATCTGTTACTGGATAAACAAGTTTTCCTGTTAATGTTGATTTATCAATACGATCGAACACTTCTATGTAAACAGTTTTTGCTCCTCTTAATTTTCCTAGATAAAAAAATGGTACTGCTACCGCTGCACCAGATGATATGATTAAATCTGGTTTTTCTTTATGTAAAACTTTAATAGCAAGAAATGTATTTCTTATTAAATTCCATAGATTTCTATTAGTTGGGAAATAACAATGATATACTTTTTCTTCTTTTAAAATACTATTTGCATCGACTTTATCGAAGGTTACCCAAAATCTTTCTTTATTCTCCCATAATGGTTTTAACATATATAAATGTGTTAAATGACCACCACTTGAACCGACTAGACATATTTTCGTGTTTTTAAGTTCTTTTTTTGCTTTTTTCTTAAACATATTTTTTCACTCCTACTTACCAAATTCTAACCCCATATTAATATATCTCATATTAAATTATACTATATTTTCTAAAATAAGTCTTGGAATTCATTATATTTATTCATCTTTTTTTATTAAAAAAGTACTATAATTATCATAATAGTACCTATTTTTTTATATTTAAAATTAGATTTTCATTTAGTGAAAATATTACATTAAAAGCTATATAATAATTAATTTTTATAAATTGGCAAATTAAAAGATAAAAATATTATTATAACCTTAAAGATTTAAAATATTTAATTAAACAATAAATTGACAACCCTAAAACAACACCAATTAAATCAATTAAAACATCAGTTACTTGACCAGATCTTCCAGGAACAAATAATTGATGAAATTCATCACTACTTGCATATAAAACACAAATAATAAATGAAATTAAATAAGAATATTTTACGTTATATTTACTAATTAAATTTATAACCAAAATACCAAGAATAAAAAAATCACTAACATGAGCACATTTTCTAATTATAAAACTAACTTTTGCAGTATCACTAATATTAAAAATATTATAGATTAAAGTTGCTATAGAACCACTCTGATTACTACTCATAATTCCATTAAATGAAGACATTATAAAGATAAATAACATCCATAAAATTAATAAAGTCCAAGCCAAAACTAATCTT
>JALEZJ010000099.1 GCA_022772985.1 Erysipelotrichaceae bacterium
TATTATGCAATCACTAATTCTTTTTGCGATGATTATTACAAATATCAATTAAAATCTAAAAATTGTATTTTTTCTCATTCAACTGCACTTTATTTTTATGATTTATCTGATAGAACACCACTTTATTTTGATATGACTGTACCAGTTGGATATAGCGGTAGTTTAAGTAAAGATAAAAATGTTACGTTACATTATGTAAAAAAAGAATTTTTAGAACTTGGTTTAACTACAGTTGAATCTCCATTTGGAATGAAACTTAGGACTTATGATTTAGAAAGAACTATTTGTGATATTGTTAAATATAGAAATCATATGGATAAAGAAATATTTACAAAAGCATTAAAAAGATATTCAAAATTAAAACAAAAAGATTTACTTAAATTAATGAAATATGCTAAGAAATTAAATATTGATAAGAAAGTTCTTGAATATATGGAGGTGTTGCTATAATGAATTCTGATAAATTAAAAAACATCATATCTAAAAAGGCACATGGCAATAGTGATATCTCACAAAAGTTTTATCAATTATTTTACTTTGAAAGAATTTTAGAAAGAATATCTATAAGTAATTATAGAGGACAAATAATATTAAAAGGCGGTTTACTTCTTACTTCTATTATTGGAGATGACGAAAGAGCTACTAAAGATATGGATGCAACTTTAAAAGGTATACCTCTAACAAAAAATGATATAGAAAAAGTATTTAATGAAATACTTAATATAGATATTGATGATGGTGCATCATTTCAAATTATTTCTATTAAAGATATTAGATTAGAAAGTGTTTATGGTGGTTTTAGGTTAAATATTTTATCTAAGTTAGGTAATAATAAAACTTATATTACTGTTGAATTAACAACCGGAGATGTAATTACACCGAGAGAAATGAAATATAATTATAATTGTATTTTTGAAGATAAAACGATACCTATAATGTCATATACACTTGAAACGGTGTTAGCTGAAAAATTTCAAACTATTGTTACTAGAGGTTTGTTAAATACTAGATTAAAGGATTTTTATGATGTTTATATATTAATTAATACAAAAATTGATGATTTAAATAGAAGTAACTTGATCAAAGCAATTAAAAATACTTTTAAACGGAGAGAAACAAATTTTGATTTAGAACAATTTAATGAAGTTATTAATGATTTAAGTGATGATAGTAATATGAACAATTTGTGGAATGAATATATTTCAAAAAATTCATATGCAAAAAATGTAAAATTTGAAGATACAATCCATGCACTAAAAGAAATAATTGAAATATTAGAATCAGAATTGGTTGGAGTTAATTAAAAAAGATTAAATTAATTTAAATAAGGAGTAAGAATAATGATTAAATTAAATGAAGTAATAGATGCATTGGATTTTAAAAACGATGAAATAGAATATTATTATAATCCAGATAGCAGAAAAATATTTATGTCAAATATTGGAGAAATAGAAAATTTAAATGAAGATGAATTAGATGAGTTATTTGAAAAGTCTATAATGTTGCCTACTAGATATGATATTGATGAATATTCTATGATGGAAGATTTTATAGGAACGATTGATGATGTAAAACTATACAATCAATTATGTATAGCAATTAATGGTCCAGGTGCTTTTAGAAGATTTAAAGATACTTGTATAAATTTTGAAATAATAGAAGATTGGTATAAGTTTAGAGATAAGAAATGTAAGGAAATAGCTATTTATTGGTGTAAAGAAAATGATATTGATTATGAGGAGTAAGATAGTATGTTAAAAGTAGAATTAACTGAAAATTATGCTGGTGTTACAATTTATGGAGATTATAATGATTTAGATTTCTTGTATGATTCAATAAATTATTTAATACATGGAGATCCTTCTAGTGATGGAGAATACACTATGCAAAATCATTTATATGGATTTTTATATGATGTAAGGCATGCATATCAAGGACAAAGAGGAGCAATACTTATTGATAACAATTTAAATGATAATACTAGAGAATGGTTTAAATTAAAAAGGAAAGATATAACTGATAAAAATATATGTTTTTGTTTTAATTATTTATTACCTGATTTATTTTTAGATATGGTTTTAATTAAGCATTTTATAAGAAAAGTTGATAAAAAAGTTAATGATGTATATAATCCATATATTAATAT